>JANMZU010000511.1:0-4030 GCA_031383585.1 Betaproteobacteria bacterium | reverse complement strand
GATGAACAACGCCGGCGCTTCTTGGGGCGCACCAGCGGAAAAGTATCCGTTGGAGGCATGGAACAAAGTCATCGGCATCAATCTCACCGGCACATGGCTGGTCACTCAGCTGGTGGGTGCGAAGAGTATGATCCCGAATAAGTCCGGCAGCATCATTACGGTGGCATCCGTCGCTGGCTTGCGCGGGCAGCTCGGGCCGATGCAGACGATCGCCTACAACACCAGCAAAGGCGGCCTGATCAATTTCACCCGTGCACTCGCGGGCGAGTGGGCGCAGTACGGCATCCGCGTGAACGCGCTCGCGCCGGGGTTCTTTCCGTCAAAAATGAGCGATGGTTTGCTGAAAGTTCTCGACAAGCAAATTCTCGGCATGACGCCGATGGGCCGTTTGGGTGGCGACGAAGACCTGATGGGGCCGGCGATTTTCCTCGCCTCCGATGCGTCCAGCTACGTGACCGGACAAACGATTTCTGTCGACGGTGGCATGACGGCTGTTTAAGTCCTGCCGACTGCCAGCATCGAAAGTGCGACGGCCTCAGCGACCTTGATGCCGTCCACGCCGGCCGACAAAATCCCGCCTGCGTAACTTGCACCTTCTCCTGCCGGGTAAAGTCCCCGCACATTGAGACTCTGAAAATCCTCGCCACGCGTGATGCGAATCGGTGAGGACGTACGCGTTTCCACGCCGGTGAGCACAGCGTCGTGCATGGCAAAGCCGCGAATCTGTTTGTCGAACGCGGGTAGCGCCTCGCGAATGGCGGTGATCGCGTAGTCGGGCAGGCTTGCGCGCTCGGCGTCCCCACCCCCACCAAGGTCGACCAGATGTACGCCGGGCTTGTACGAAGGGATCACCTCGCCAAACTGCGTCGATGCCTTTCCGGCCACAAAGTCGCCAACCAATTGCCCCGGCGCTTCGTAAGTTTGGCCGCCCAGTTCATAGGCACGCGACTCCCAGTCGCGTTGAAAGGCAATTCCCGCCATCGGTCCGCCCGGGTAATCGCGCGGGTCTATACCGACGACGATTCCGGCGTTGGCATTACGTTCGTTGCGCGAATACTGGCTCATGCCGTTGGTCACCACGCGATTGGGCTCAGACGTGGCGGCCACCACCGTGCCGCCAGGGCACATGCAAAAGCTGTACACGCTGCGGCCATTGCTGGCGTGGTGCACCAGCTTGTAGTCGGCAGCACCCAGCAATTCATTGCCCGCATTTGATCCCAGTCTGGCGCGGTCGATGAGTGATTGCGGATGCTCGATGCGAAAGCCGATCGAAAACGCTTTCGACTCGAGATGCACACCGCGATCGTGCAACATCTGAAAAGTGTCGCGTGCGCTATGGCCGAGAGCGAGAACGACGTGATCTGCATATATCTCTTCACTGCAATTGTTCGCCACATCCAGCACCGTCAGACCACGCAACTTGCCATTCTCGATATGCAGATCGGTCACTCGGTGCATAAATCGCACTTCGCCACCGAGCGCGATGATTTCCTCGCGCATCTTCTCTACCACGCCCACCAACCGGAAGGTGCCGACGTGCGGCTTGCTCACGTACATGATCTCTGCCGGCGCGCCAGCCTTCACAAATTCACTCATCACCTTGCGTCCCAAAAAGCGCGGGTCCTTGATCTGGCTGTAGAGCTTGCCGTCTGAAAAGGTGCCGGCGCCGCCTTCGCCGAATTGCACGTTCGACTCCGGATCGAGAATACGTTTGCGCCACAAACCCCAAGTGTCCTGCGTACGCTGGCGCACCTGCTTGCCGCGTTCAAGCACGATCGGCTTCAATCCCATTTGCGCGAGGATGAGGGCGGCGAAAATGCCGCAGGGACCGAAGCCGATGACAATTGGGCGGAGCTTGTGTTGCTGTGAGCCAGTCAAAGCTGGCGTGGCCTCGTCGACAAAATGGTAGCTGGTGTCGGGTGTCGGTCCGATAGACTTATTGCCGCGCAATCGTTTCAGCAGCGCCGCCTCGTCCTGTACGCGGACATCGGCGCTGTAGACAAAAAGCAGCGCGTCTTTTTTGCGCGCATCGTAGCTGCGCTTAAACACCGAAAAATCAATCAGCGCCGATTTCGGGATGTCGAGCTTCTTGAGGATCGCCTGCTCGAGCGCTTCTTCGGCGTGTTCGAGGGGCAGACGCAATTCGGTGATTCGTAACATGGCCGGTGCGGTGGGGAATTTGTGGCGAAGCATAGCATCGCATAAACCAACGCGACCGCCATGGGCCGTAACGATGCGGAACGCCATTTTACGGAGGCCACCAAGACTTTTTGCCACAAAACCCTCGTCAATAGGCGATCTACGTTTTCAGCCTTTGCTTCTTGACCGGCAAAACCTCAAGCAACCTCGCAACCTCGCAACCTCGCAACCTCGATAAGCACCGTCACCCCGTGAACAAAAACGGCGCTTCCATCGCTTTTCGGGCACCAAATTCAAATCCACGTCACATCCAGATTTGAAAACCCCGCGTATTGCGTATCTGCCTAAAATTAATCACCTTTATGAGGTAGCCATGTCGTCAGACTGGACGATGCCGTTTTCGATTGACGCCGTTATACTTGCGCACATGAAACCGCATTTGCAATCAAAGCCGCTTTCGCCTCCGAAGCCGAAACTGGCCGTTGCGCACCAAGAAATGAAGCAGACAACGCGTTCCAGCGTGAAATCCCGACAAACACGCAATGCTACGGCGGCCAATGTATTGCCCGAAGTTGACGATGAGTCCGCATTTCGCGAATGTCTGAAGGGTATTGCTCGACACGAACAGTCGGCGTTGGCAAGTTTTTACGACCTCACCGTCAACCGGGTCTATGCAGTGGCGCTGCGCATTGTCCGGCGCATAGATCTGGCCGAGGAGGTTGTATCTGATGTTTACCTGCAAGTCTGGCGGGATGCTCATCGTTACGATACTGAACGCGGCAGGGTATTGGGCTGGCTGGTCATCATCGCCCGCAGCAGGGCGCTTGATTTGCTGCGCCGGCAGGATGAAGCCTTTAGCCACCCGGAGCCCTATGATCTGGTTGCAGAACCGGAATCGAATCAACATGGGCCGGAAGATTTTTTGGACGCCGCGCAAAAGGAGGGCGCAGTGCATGCAGCCCTGTTCCGATTGAGTCCGTTGCAGCGACAATTATTGTCCCAGGCTTTTTTTCGCGGACTGAGCCATCAGGAAATTGCCGAACAAAGCCATATGCCATTGGGCACCGTCAAAACGCATATTCGCCGTGCCTTGAGCGAGCTGCGAAAATTGCTCGGCGCTACAGAGTTATCAGGAGATTGGTCATGAACGACAAGGTGAAACGAAGCGAAGCTGTCATCCCCGAAGATTTGTTGGCCGCGATGCTCATGGCTCTGCCTGCGGCGGCGCCTTCGTCGCGACGACAAACGGCCATGAAAAAATCGCTGTTGTCACGAATCGACAGTATGGTCAGTGAAAAAACGGCCGAGAAAGAACCAGAGATGCTTCTTGTTCGTGCGGACGAAGGCGGCTGGTACAACTACGCGCCAAGCGTCGATATGAAAGTGTTGCACGACGATGGCGCTACCCGTAGCTGGCTCGCCCGATTTGGGCCCGGTGGCTGTGTGCCGGCGCATACTCAGACGGGTGATGAAGAGGCCATCGTCATGCAGGGCTGGTGCTATCTGGATGATTTGAAAATCAATAGTGGCGACTACCATCTGATCCGCAAAGGAGCGCGTCACGGCAATATACTTAGCCCCGACGGCTGTCTGATTTTTGTGCGCAGCCATAGCCTGACGCGACATGCTTCCCAGTTGGCAGCAGCGCGCTAGACACATCAAAAGCAGCAGGGCTGCGGTCCATCAACTTGTTGGCGATGGACGGAGCCGCTAATATGCATGAGGTTCCCCGGCCATTTTGAGAATCGCCTTGGAGTTGTCGAGGTTCGATAGCATGCCGACGGCCAACTTTACTTTTTCAGCACACGTAACGCAGATGTTGGCAGGCTTTCGGGCCGCGTCCGTTTCTTCCGTGACGTCATAGAGCATCACACACTCGGCAACGTCCTCC
>JANMZU010000484.1:0-6969 GCA_031383585.1 Betaproteobacteria bacterium | reverse complement strand
CGGCGCGATGCGCTCGCGCACGTACGCGAGGAAATCACCATGCTCCGCCCCATCCACAAACGCCAGTGAGGCGATTGGAAAGAACAAGTCGTATTCGAGGAGCAGGGAAACGCTGCCATCGTGCTCCTCAACCGAAATAATGTCCCGCCAAAAGAAAGTGGCATTTCCGTTCCGTGACCCAACGGAAATGCCATCTTCTTCTATTGTCAAAATCGCGGGCACCCCCTGGATTGGCGGGTATCCCGGAACAGGTTTCGGCTGCTTCGACTGGTGATCCCGAAGGATGCGAAGAAACTCTTCCTCGCTGAGCGTGTATTCGTAGCTGGTGCGCATGGCGGATTGACTGGATTGACTGGACTGGCGCGTGTGAACTGGCGCAGCGGTAAGAAAAATGGAGCCCCCGGAATTCGGACGCTTAATCCTGCAGGCTTTTCGATGCGCTTTCAACGACGGCAAGAAGATGAAAGCAGGCATGAAGAATAGCGCACTCGAGGGCAACACGCAGCGATCGGCATCGCCTTTGGCTGATCATCGTCTGGACGTTGACAGGAACACGAAAATCCCACCAAACCACCGTCGTCGAGGCGAGGCCTGATGCGGGCATTCGCGATGCATGCATCGCGCCCACAGAACCAGCAGGCTGAGCATAGCTAGCCGCAGGAGCGGACCTAGTCCGATCCTTCATCTGGCTTAAGCACTGCAAACGTGTTGTTGGGTGGACTGGGTCTCAGTCCAAATTTTGATCGGCGCACTTTCCCCCAACCAGATGCTGTCCAATCAACTACTCAAGCAGTCTCAGCTGTTTCGACGCTTTCTCTCAGTCGCGACTGATCCAGAGCGACTCCTGTTGCGATGCCATCGTAAAATCAGCACATGCGTACAACACCTCCGGCAGCGGGCCGCCTATCCAATACCTTCTATCTCGTCCCTGCCATCGTGGCAATTGCCATCGGCGCCGGCGTCTTCGCGTTCACGAGGGCTCGCGAACCAATACCGGCGCTCTCCGAACAAACACTGAGCCGCCAGGTGAACGCCGCCGTAGCGCTTACTTCCGATCCCGATGCCGAACTGGCGCCACGATTCTCGGTCGATGGCCAGAAGGTGATCTATGTCCGTCGCAATACGCAGCGCAACGAGATCGTAATTCACGACTTGCTCTCGGGTAATCGCAGTGTTGCGGTTGCGGCGCAGGCGATACTGTCTTCACCAGTGTTTTTCCCTGACGGTAAGCGTATCGCTTACTGGCGCCGCACAAGCGGCGGCTGTCAGATTGTTGAACGCGATATCGCCGCCAATACCCAACGTACGCTTCTCGATTGCGCGCTCGATCCGCAAAGCCGTTTCGATATTTCGCCAGATGGCAAACACCTGGTATTTGCAGCGCAGGTTCGCGGCTACCCGAGCAAGCTGATGCGGTTTGATCTGGTGACGTCAGAGATATCCGTACTCACCCAGCCGAGCGCGGGTGATGGCAACGACATGCTGCCGCGCTTTAGCCCGGACGGCGCGCGCATCGCGTTCTTTCGCGGCGCCGAATCCCGCCAGCGGTCGTGGATTGTCGATGTCGCGGCGCCACATGCCGCAGAAGCCGTGACCACTGTTGAGGGGCTCTCGTATGGACTGAGCTGGCTTGGGCCACAAGGGCCACTGCTGGTGGCAGCCGATTGGGGCGGATTCCGTGCGCTCAATCGGTTGGACATCAAAACGGGCGAAACCAAATCGCTGGGTGGCCGTGGGGCTCGCTTCCCGGACGTGGCAGGCGATGGCAACATCATCTTCGAGACCGCTGCAAACCGGGCGAATATCTGGCTGACCGATACCGCTGAACCGGGCAAACAGCGGCAAGTGTTGTGGCCATCGACAGGCTATAGCTCGCAGCCTGAATTTTCGCAGGACGGATTGCGCGTGGCGTTCATATCCAACCGTGAAGGCTCCGATGGTATCTACATTGGCGTGTTGGGCGGAGCGGTACGTCGTCTGCCGCTGCCCGAAGGCTTTCGCTATATCCGCCCCCACTGGTCGCCGGATGGTCGACAGGTCGTAGTGGTGAGTTTTCCGGTAAACAACTCCGGCACGGTGCGACAACAAGCGGTTCGCGTCGATGTTGAATCCGGACGCCACGAAGTGGTGACCGAAGCCGGCAACGCTGTCAATGCGATTCATGTGCTGGCGAATGGCGATCTACTTGTCGGCGAATTGGCGAACTACACCATGCGACTGGTCCGCGTCTCCGCGAGCAACGGCGCCAAGTCCCGGCTGGCATTGCCACCGGTGGCGGAATACGCAGTGAGCGGCAACATGCTGGTGTACACCCTGCCGCAAGTGTTTGGTGCGACACGTTGCGAGCTGGACACGCTGAAATGCACGCCACTCAAGATTGCACTTAACGATGAAAACCGTTTCGACTGGACGCTCGCACGTGACGCTATTTGGTTTCATGGAAGCAACATTGAGGGCAAGCGTGCGTTGAATCGTTACGATCTCGCCAGCGGAATAATCGTGAGTCACGGCTTTGCGCCTAGTGGAGCGGGCGCCAGTCTGGCGGTGAGTCCTGATAGCAAACAGATGATTGTGTTGCAGGAAGAGCCGCCGGTTATAGACTTGATGCTGGCCGGCAGAAAATAGTGACTGACGCGAAATTGTATTCCGCGTCAGTCGGTCTTACGGCTTAATGTCCGTTGGCAACATCTTTCAACGTTTCTTTCGCATCGCCGAAATTCTTCTGTGCCTTGCCAGCAGTCTCCTTCAGCATGCCTTTTGCTTCTTGAGTCTTGCTGCCCGTAATCTTGCCGGCAGCTTGTTGAATTTTGCCTTCGGCGGTTTTGATGGTGCCTTTGACTTGATCTTTATTCATGGTGCGTATCTCCAGATGGGATGTTGCAGGCGATCATGAGTTGATCGATTGAGAATTCGCTAAAGAGCGGTTCCATGAGCAATTTATGCTGCGCTTGAAAGCACGTGTAGCGGCAACCACTGATGTGGGCGTAGGACATTGGCTTGCATGACCCGCCGCGTGTAGGACTGGCGGCGGTCGCGATCAGATGTGCGACTCCTGGTAGTCGAGCTCTTCTTCGATATGGTGTAGCACCTCATCGCTGATAAGGTTATCGCGCCAGATGCGCAGCAGCTCATTGCGCTCTGCGGCGATGGCGGCGCGACGCAATCGCCTGGCGACGGCGGCACCCGGGTCCAGCACTGCAATTTCATCGGGCGCATTGGGGTCAAGCGTGGTTTGCGCGATTTTGTCGGCAAACTCGGCGCGTATGCGTGCGACGACGTTTTCATCGGCACCGGCGGCCATCGCTTCATTGGTGATGGCCGTGGCGGCGGCCGTACCGAGCGCGGCCCGAGCGATCTGGTGCTCGTCGTGAGTGCTCCAGTCGTGACCGACTTTCAGAAAACGAATCAGCGGCGAGAGCGTCAGCCCCTGCACCACCAACGTGACCGCGATCACCACGAAGGTAAGGAATATGATCAGATCGCGATACGGGAACGGGTCGCCGTTTGTTAGCGTGACCGGCAACGCAAGCGCGGCCGCCAGCGAGACGATGCCACGCATGCCGCACCAACTCATGATGACCAGCTCTCTCTCCGGAATACGTGCGGATGCCTTGTCGCTGGTTGACTTCGCATCTCGTCCCGCGAGCACGCGCGACAGCCAGGCAGCTGGATGGATCCAGAGAAAACGCACGCCGATAGCCACCGCGCAGACCAATAACCCGTAGAGAGCGAGATCATGTGCCGACGAGGTACCAAGCCGATCGACGATACCGGAGAGCTGTAGGCCGATCAGCATGAACACGAGACTATTGAGCAGGAATACAAACATGTTCCACACTGAGCGCGCGATGATGCGCATCTCGGCGGAGACAATCGCCGGCGAATAGCGTCCGCGGATGAGGCCGGCAGCCACCACCGCGAGCACCCCTGAGAGGTGCATCGATTCGGCAGCAATGTAGGCCGCGTAGGGCACGATGAGCGTGGTCAATACCTCAATCATGGTGTCGCCTAAGCGCTTGTGAATGGCGATAAACAGAAACGATAGCGCCACGCCGACACCAATGCCGCCGAGCGATAACCAGGCGAACTGCACGCTTGCATCCGCCAGCGAAAAGGTGCCGGTAAGAACTGCCGCCACGGCGAATTTGTAGATCACCAGACCGGAAGCGTCATTCACCAGGCTCTCGCCTTCAAGAATTGTCACCACGCGTCTGGGGATCGAAAGGCGCGAGAGAATTGCTGTAGCCGCGACGGCATCTGGCGGCGACACAATCGCACCCAGCACAAACGCTGCAGCCCAGGGGATATCCGGCACCAGTAGCTTCAGCGTCGCACCCACCGCCAGCGTGGTCGCAATGACAAGGCCGATGGCAAGCAGGCCGATTGGCCGCATGTTGGCCTTGAAGTCACGCCAGGATGTCAGCAGGGCAGCCTGATACAGAATCGGCGGCAGCACCAGAATGAGAATCAGTTCAGGGTTGAACGGCAGCTCCGGCAATTTCGGCACAAAGCCGAGGACACCACCACCGATCACCAGCGCAATCGGATACGGAAACTGAAAGTGTCGCGCCACCCATCCGAGCGCGACAGAGCAAAGAAGTATGAAGAGAAAGAGCTGAAGCAATGCCATGACGATGGGCGCCTTGAGTTTGAGTGCGGGTCCGATTTGATTCGTAGCTTTACAGAGCTCATGTATTTTACGTTGCGCTGACGTGGGGCGGAGCTCGCAGCCGCCAGACGATCCATCAACGTGGCTTGGCGCCGTGCCGTGCCGTGATGTTATGATGCGTCGATGCGCAGATGCGAAGGAAGGGATTGACATGAGAACCACATTAAACCTCGACCCACAATTGCTGAGCACGGCCAAGCGATTGGCAGCGTCGCGCTCGGTCGCGCTCGGCGACATCATTTCCGAACTGGCGAACAAAGGATTGGAGGCCGAGATCCTCGCGCAGAGCAGGACGGCGGTCAAGCGCAAAAGCGGCTTTCCTGTATTCAAGGCGGCCAAGGGCGCGCCGATGATCGGGCTGGAGGACGTTAAGAAGGATGAGGATTGATGGCCAGACGCCCCGCGTCGATGACGGTGAAGTCGCAGAGCACTTATCTGCTCGATGCGAATGTCTTGATCGCCCTGGCGTGGCCAGTGCACGTGCACCATACCATTGCCCATGACTGGTTTGAAAGACAAGGGCATCTCTCCTGGTCGACCTGCCCATTCACCCAACTTGCATTCGTGCGGATTTCATCAAATGCCAGAATCATTTCCGGCGCCGTCAGTCCGCGCGGAGCGGTGCAGGCGCTGGCCAAAATTCTGGCGTTGACAGGCCACGTTTTTTGGCCCGACAATTTGCAGGTAGGGAATTTGGCCAGCTTTTCCAGCAAGACTCTCGTAGGCCATCGGCAAGTCACGGATGCATACCTGCTGGAACTGGCGAAGCATCAAAACGGCAAGTTAGCCACCCTTGACGCTGGATTGGCAGACCTGCTGCCCCAAGCGGAGCGGGACCAATACGTTACATTGATTGGCGCATAGTGGCCAAGGTCGCGCCATTTGGCAGTTAGACGCCGCACGCGCGCGGCGCCGATTAACTGAGCAGGCTCTCCCTATGCGATTCGCACAATGACGTGGGATTATCCAAATGCGTTCACCATACCGCTGAGCCCGCTTGCTGGCGACATTGATGGACTCAATCACACCAATAACGCGGTTTATGTTCGCTGGTGCGAGAAAGTCGGCTGGGCACACTCCGAGAAACTTGGTATGAGCCTGGCAGATTACCAACGCTTGGATCGTGCCATGGCTATTCGGCGCAGTGAGTACGATTACCTGCTGCCGACGGCGCTCGGTGACAACCTTACCTTGGCCACTTGGCTGGTCGCGCGCGAGGGTAAGTTAATGATGGAGCGACGTTTCCAGTTAATTCGCGATGCTGATCAGACGACGGTATTGCGAGGCCGGTGGGAATTGATCTGCATTGAAATCAGTACTGGCAAGGCACGCCGAATGCCGCCAGAATTTGAACATGTGTATCGATCTGCCATGATCGTGGCCTCTGGCACTGGGTGAGTTGGATAGAAATTCACGCGCACCAATTAGTCGGAATACGGTTGAGCCACCGAAGAAGGTTGTACGATGAAAGTCATGCGGCGCTCGCCAGAAAAAGTCGAGCCAAACTCACACCATTCACCACCCGCCAGCCAATATGCGACACAGTGAAAGACACAGAACACATCGGACGGGCTGGCTGCGTGCTGCAGTCCTGGGCGCCAACGACGGCATCGTTTCGACAGCGAGTCTGATCCTGGGTGTCGCCGCTGCAGGGGCAGGAACTCAGGCCATCATGGTTGCCGGTGTCGCCGGCCTCGTCGCCGGTGCGATGTCGATGGCGGCAGGCGAGTACGTTTCGGTCAGTTCCCAGGCCGATACCGAAAGTGCAGACCTTGCGCGGGAGAGCAAAGAGCTCGCAGCAAATCCCAAGCAGGAGCACGCGGAACTGATGGCCATTTATGTAGGGCGTGGCCTGGATGCGGCATTGGCATCGAGGGTCGCCACACAGTTGATGCAGCATGACGCGCTGGGTGCGCATGCGCGAGATGAGTTGGGTATATCAGAGACATTGGCAGCAAAGCCGATGCAGGCTGCGTTCGCCTCGGCGGGTATGTTTTCGGTGGGTGCAGTGTTACCGCTATTGATGGTTTTAGTCGTTCCCAAGGCCTTCCTGATGTGGGGTATTGCCGGCAGCTCAATCGTGTTTCTGGCGCTGTTGGGCTATGTGGCGGCACGTGCGGGCGGATCGCCGCTGATCGCTTCAGTTACCCGGGTAACCTTTTGGGGCGCGTTGGCAATGGCATTGACTGCAGGTGTTGGGGCGCTCTTTGGGGTAGCGGCTTGATGGTTGCGCGGCAGGAAAGTCCAATATCTAACCGTTTCACATTAACTCTCTGCGAAAGCCCCTGCCCACCATTCTG
>JANMZU010000458.1:0-4216 GCA_031383585.1 Betaproteobacteria bacterium | reverse complement strand
TGGTTGAGCTGTTCACGCAACATGCGACGGACCATTTTGCGGGTGGAACGCTCGGGATACACTCATTGCCCGGTTATATCCGCCAGCTTGAAAAGGCCATTGAGAAGGAAATCTACGGCGGCCTCGAAGCAGAGGAGCCGGTCGAACTCAATGCGGCGGATGTGTCGGTTCGTCTATCGACTAATCCGCTTTTCAATGCCCTCGTCGTTCAGCGTAGCCGGAGCTACGTAAAGGAGAGCATGAAGCGGGAAGGAGACGGCGACGTCATGTTCCCCGAACCGCGCGAGCCGACCGTAGCCGATTATTCTGTTCGCCAAACCTATGGCAAGCTGCTCGACATGGTTGCCGAGGCCTTCCACAAACGCGATCCGCTGTTCGTGCTCGGCATTTATAACCCCTATGCCTATTACAAGGGCGATAGCGAAGATGTCGCGACGGCGTTGGAACGGGGTCGCTTGAAACAAGTCGTCGCCCTCATCCGCACCAGCTTCCTTAAGCGCTTTGAAAGCTCGGCTGAGGCCTTCCGGCAGTCTTGTTGGCGTTTGATGATGAAACTGCTGGCGTGGATGGAGGTGCATTGTGAGAGTGAGCACGAGAGGGCGAAGCTTGACCGATGGAAGCGCAAAAATGCCAAGCTGCTGGACTACACCCCCCAAAAAGACATGTTTGACGAGGACGAGGTGGAAGACGATCTAATTCCACCGGAACTTTTGGAAGCGGTCGAAAAACTCGCCCGCAAGGATTTCAAGGTCGACGAAATTATCGATCATACCCTTGCCGATCTCGAACAGGTTGCGGACTTCCTCGATGAATTGGAAAAGTTCAAACCTGCTCAGGATTTGAAGCTGAAAAAGCTGATACAGCTTCTGACCAAAGACCCCGTGCTGTCCAAGCATAAGGTGCTGATCTTCTCCGAATTTGGAGATACCGCGCGCTATCTGGCGGGGCAACTCAAGGATGCGGGCATTGAAGGCGTCGATCAGATCGACAGTGGCACCAAGGGCGACCGTGCCAAACTGATCCAGCGGTTCGCACCCTATTATAACGAAAGCTCAAGCGCAGATGTTGGGGAAAAGGAAATCCGTGTCCTCGTTTCAACCGATGTCCTGTCCGAAGGCCTCAACCTTCAAGATGCGACGCGGCTAATCAACTATGATCTCCACTGGAACCCCGTGCGGCTGATGCAGCGGATTGGCCGCGTGGACCGGCGCATGAATCCCGAAATTGAGGCTCGCATCATTAAGGATCACCCTGATCAAAAGGATGTGCGCGGCACGGTTGCCTATTGGAACTTCTTGCCACCCGATGATCTGGATGAACTGCTAAAACTTTACGGCAAGGTCGCGCACAAAACGCTGCGCATTTCCAAGACGCTGGGTATCGAAGGGCGCAAGCTGCTCCGCGAAGATGATAATTATGAAGACCTGCGCAACTTCAACGAACAATATGAAGGGCAGCGTAGCCCCGATGAGGATATGCACCTCGAATGGCAGGATTTGCTCCTCCAGTATCCCGACCTTGATGAGCGCGTGAGCGCATTCCCCAACGGCATCTTCTCCGGCAAGCAGCACATTAACCCCGGTACAAAATCGGTATTCTTCTGTTATGCCCGCCCGGCGCACGACAGAGTGGCGAGCGAAGCATCGGGCCAAGATGTCTGGACGGCACAGGCCGGTGACGTGCAATGGTATCTCTACGATGTTGCCACAGGCAGCATCGCTGAGGATGGCCCACGCATTATTGAGGTGATCCGGGCCACGCCCGAAACGCCGCGCAAGACGGAAATGAACCAAGTCGCGCTATCGGATATCCGCGTCACGGTTGAAAAGCATATTGCCAAGTCATTCTTGCGCAAGGTTCAAGCCCCGGTTGGCGTCAAGCCGATATTAAAGGCCTGGATGGAATTGAACTGATAACTGGGGGCCGAATGCCACAACTTACCGCATCTGAACTGGCCCAAGTCAACAGCTTCCCCAAGCTGATCGACCTGCTGCGCGATCATCTCGAATGGAAAATACCGGACGATTACGGCTTTGAAGACGTAGTCTATGAATATGAGCCGCACGAGTTGGGTCTGAAACCCGAAGAAACTGCAAAAATCCGGGAGATCCATCAGCTCCGCCCGCTCGTCACTGGTCAACCTTGGGGCATATTTTTTCTCTCGCTAGAAAATAAGGCGATCTCGGTCACCGTGCTGCGCCGAATGCTGCACGCAGTGGTGTTCAAAAAGCGCGCAGGGGTGCAATCGGCAGAGCGACAAGCTTGGGACAAGGGCGACCTAATTTTTGCCGCCAATTTCGGCGTATCGGGCGAACGCGAACTGGCCTTTGTCCATTTCAGCGACGGCGCGGTGACGGGCGATCTACCAGTAATGAAAGTGCTCGGTTGGAACGCCAAGGATACGCGGCTGCACAATGATCATGTGGCAAGCCTGCTTATATCGCGGCTGACGTGGCCGGACGATGTCAACGACATCGAAGGCTGGCGCGCGAATTGGGCGGGTGCATTTGAAACCGGGCATAATGAAGTCATCAAAACTTCGCAGGAACTTGCCGCGCGGCTGGCGGCGCTGGCGACCGACATCCGCGCCCGAGCCAATCAATTGCTCGCCGCCGAAAGCGAAGACGGCCCGATGCGGACGATGCTGGAGGCATTCCGCAAGAATCTGATCCAAGATTTGGACGAGGATGGCTTTGCCGACATGTTTGCGCAGACTATCTGCTACGGGATGCTCGCCGCGCGGATTTCGCGGACCTCGAATGAGGATGGCACCGGCGTTCTGATCGCGGACAACATGGCCGACATGGTGCCGCGCACCAATCCATTCCTGAAGGAATTGTTCGGCAATTTCCTGAAACTGGGCGGGCGCGACAAACGGAAAGGAATGGATTTTGACGAACTCGGCGTGCGCGATGTCGTCGATATGCTCAACCGCGCCAATATGGATGCAGTGCTACGCGACTTCGGAGACAAGAACCCGAAGGAAGACCCGGTCATCCATTTCTACGAATTGTTCCTGAAGCAATATGATCCTGAAAAGCGGATGCAGCGCGGAGTATTCTATACGCCTCGCCCAGTCGTGAATTTCATTGTGCGCGGTGTGGATGAAATTCTGCGAAACGAATTTGATCTGCCGCTTGGCCTTGCCGATACGACCAGTTGGAAAGACCTTGCCGCGCGGAACGCCAAGATCAGCATCCCCGATGATGTCGATCCCGATGCGCCCTTTGTACAGATACTCGATCCCGCGACCGGCACTGGCACCTTTCTCGTTGAGGTGATTGACCTCATCCACAAGCGGATGGTCGGACACTGGCAGGACGAAGGGAAAACGACTGCGCAGATCAAGATGGCATGGAATGACTATGTCCCCAAACATCTGCTGCCGCGCCTAACTGCGTTTGAGCTGATGATGGCACCTTACGCCATCGCGCATATGAAAATTGGGCTAAAGCTTGTTGAAACTGAATATAATTTTGGGTCAGATGAGCGTGCGCGTATTCTGCTTACAAATGCGCTGGAACCGCCGCGCGATCTCGACATGGAGTTTCTTTTCATGTCCGAGGCACTTGCGCACGAAGCGCAAGCGGCGAACGACGCCAAAAGCAAAAAGACTTTTACTGTGGTGATCGGCAACCCTCCGTATGCGGGGATATCCGCAAATATGTCTCCTTACGCAGAGGGGCTAATCGACAGGTATCGTTTCATCGACGGAGTTGCGCTTGCCGAGAGGCGAAGCTGGCTTCAAAATGATTATGTGAAATTTCACGGCCTTTCTGACGCCTACCTTCGAAGAGCCGGAATCGGCGCTTTCGGTATGATTACCGACAACAGCTATGTCGATGGTCCAACCTTCCGAGGCCTCAGAGCCGCATGGTTAAACCAGTCTAAAACCGTTTACCTGTGCGATCTCGCAGGCAAGGCGACGATTGTTGATGAGCGCGCGTCGGAAAGGGATGAAAACGTATTCGAAATTGGTCAGGGAACAGCTATTTTAATCGCTTCGGTAGACAGTTCCCAATCTGCGTTAGAAAATTGCCGAGTTGCCGTCTTACACGGATCGGCGGATAAGAAGCTTGACCACCTGTTGAATTCACAGTTGGTGACCGCCGGCTTCCGCAAAGGCTATCCACGAGAGCCTCAATACCAATTTTTCGGTCCGCCTCCCAGCGTTGAAGAGACGGAATTTGAAAGTTTCAAAAATTCATCGGAAATT
>JANMZU010000447.1:0-2718 GCA_031383585.1 Betaproteobacteria bacterium | reverse complement strand
CAGGCGGTCGGACGTGAAGCTGGATCTGGCGTTTCAGAAGACCAAATATGATGACTGGGTCTGGGGCTACACCGGCACACCATTTGTTTACTCAGACAACACGACCGTGCGGCAATTGGTGTCTCAGAGCGTCTCGTTCATTGGGGTTACTTACATCTACAAATTCCGTTAGACGAACCGGCAAGGGCAGTCGGAGGACGGAGAATGGAGAACGGGGGCGATTGATTCGCGCCCGTTTCATTTTGGCGAGTGGCCAGCCTCCAAACGCAAGTGCGAAAACAAAGCTGTCGCCTGAATTCCCGACCGCTTTGCAATTGCACGATGAATAGATGCTTCGGAGACACAGGGCCTCAGCGTTATTGACCTGCAGGCCGAATGCACTGCGCAATGGCATCATTCGCACCGCCCTGATTACCTAGTACCTCGATCCCGATACCGCCATTGGCGTGGCTATCTACAGAGTACTGCATATCCGAATCATTGTTTGATAGAGATCAAAAACTGCTCGCGCCAGACGCGCAAGATATGCATAACGAATCAACGCGGGAAATGCGGCATGAGCGGACTGGGTCACCGGCAAATGAATGCACTAGGTAAAGCAACGATTTTCCGTGCACTGCCACCTGAGACCCTGCGGCGCCTAGCCGAAGGCACATGCGAGTCTGCGTTCAAGCGCGGGAACGTCATCTTCGGTCGGGGTTCCGCAGCCGCGGGAATTCATGTCGTCGCCTCCGGACAGGTGAAACTCTCGCTTGATACCTCGCAGGGCACAGAGTATGTGGTTGAAATAATGCGCGAGGGCGACAACTTTGGTGAGGCCGCCTTGCTGACCAATCGTCTCCATCCTGTTACTGCTATCGCCGTTACAGACTGCAGCGTGCTCAATGTCGGCAGAAAGGCGTTGATGGCGGAACTCATCCGCGATGGCTGCTTCGCAAACCACCTGATTGGGGCATTAAGTGCGCGGCTTTACCAGCAGACGAGCGATTTGGAGAAAGTGCTGTTTTTGAAAGCTACCGGGCGCGTCGCGCGATACATTGTTGAGCGCTGCATGGCGGACGGCAAAATGGGAAATCGACGATTGGCACTTCCTGCGCGCAAGGGTCTGATTGCGTCGCATCTGCATATGACGCAGGAGCATTTTTCGCGCACCTTGCGGGAACTGACGACGGGTGGCCTGATTAGTGTGGACGGGGGCATGGTGGACATCATCGAAGTGGAAAAACTTTACGAAGTTGCCGGGATGATGTGCGATTTGGGGCTTGCCAACGCTGCGGATTAGTTGCCAGCACCAGTCACTGTTGGTTCGTGCTGTCAGGGCTAGAAAATCGGCATGGATGATTCTCGTGACGACGTTGACAAGCTAACTCCCAGCGCAACCGTTGTGGTTGTTCCCCCGGCGACGGGGGGAGGGTTCAGCCCGCGTCACCTGAGGTTTCTGCCGGTCATATTAGCGCCCACCAGATAATCGAAATTCCGCTGCGAGCAGTTCATAGGAACGATGCCGAGCCGATGGGTCATGCGTCCAGGTGTTGATGACGATTTCATCCAGCGCGAATTTCTCGCTCAACGCTTTCAAGCGCGCCGCAACTTGCGGCGCGGTGCCGACAATCGCCTTGCTGCGCAGCGCTTCAATTGTTGTGCGTTCCGCGTCCGTATAAGACCTGTAGGCCGCCTCAGCGTCGTCCGGTGACATCAATGGTGTGCGCAGTCCTTTTTCGAAGCCCACGCGCCATTGTTCACGTGTCATTAGCAATCGCCTTGCTTCTGCTTCGGTCTCAGCAGCCAGCGCCCAGATGCAGATGGTCGCCAGTGCGGTCGGATAACGCTCGCTGGGGCGATACAAACGGCGGTACAAAGCCAACGCCTCTTCGGTGCCGCGACCCTCTGTGAAAAAATAAGCATAGGCGTAGGGAAGGCCAAGGTAAGCGGCCAGCTGCGCGCCATAGTCGGAGCTGCCGAGTATCCACAACTGCGGGCTGGTCGGCCCCAGTGGATGCGCTTTGATATCCCGGAAGGCATGGCCCGCCGGTAGCGCAGTTCCTGACACCCAGGATTGAAGGTCGAGCACCTGATTGGGAAACTCTTCAGCCGCGTTTTGATGCGGATTCAGCGCAAATGCGGTGGCCCGGTCCGAGCCCGGCGCACGGCCAACGCCGAGATCGATGCGGCCTGGCGCGATGCCCTCCAACACGCGAAACTGCTCGGCCACCTTGAGAGCGGAGTAGTGCGGCAACATCACGCCCGCACTGCCGATCCGAATGCGCTGCGTGGTGGCAGCGATGGCCGCCATCAACACTTCAGGCGCGGTGCCGACGATACTGTCGCTGTTGTGATGCTCCGACACCCAGTAGCGGTGGTAACCGAGCGCATCGCAGTGGCGCGCGAGGGCGAGGCTCTCCTGAATGGCGAGATGCTGGCTTTTGCCCAGAGCGGCGGGGGATTGATCGAGCACGGAGAATTTCATAGGTTGTTATCTTACGTGGTCGATCGGCATAAATCGCATAAACTCCGCGCATGAAAGTCAATGGCAAACACACCCGCAGTATCTGGAGCAGCGAAGTCAACGACCGCGTCCACATCATCGACCAGACGCGTCTGCCGTTTGTATTCGAAACGATAACACTCTCGAGCATGCAGGAGGTCGCGCAGGCGATCCGGTCCATGCAGGTTCGTGGTGCACCGCTCATCGGGGTCTCAGCGGCATTCGGCGTGGCC
>JANMZU010000438.1:0-1736 GCA_031383585.1 Betaproteobacteria bacterium | reverse complement strand
TCGTCGTGGTGCTGGGCGGCGCGGGGGATAACCGCCGTTACGTGTTGGGGCGCGATCTGGTGCTCGCGGGCTACAGCAAGCGCCTGGTGTTGATAGTGCCGGACGTGTCCGAGATCAAGGATGCACGATACAAGGTGCCGGACGCGGCAGTTTGGGCAGATGTCTTTCCGCGCAGCTCGTGGGGGGAGGCCGAAGCCACGCGCGCCCGGATGGAGGCGGCAGGCTGGCGCTCGGTAATGGTGGTGAGCGACCCGCCCCACATGCTGCGCCTTCGCTACACTTGGGGCTCGATATTTCGTGGCTCAGATATGACGTACACGCTGGTAGCGTGCAACCCACCCTGGTGGCCCGGCTGGCGCTGGTGGCAAACCCCAACGGCCGCGGGTTATGTAGGCGATGAGGTCCTGAAGCTAGTGTATTACGTGGTGAAGTATCGGTTTGGGTCGTAAGGGGGCGAGCGGTTGACATGCCTCGGTGCCGGAGTCAAATTTGACACTATGTAGTCGTCCCTGCGAAATTCCAATCGTCAGGACGCTGTGGTCGTGACCGAACCCGTTGCACTGCACAATTTGGGGTCAGGGTGAGGCCTGTCAAAGCTGGGCTGGCTCCCTGCGCCACAAGG
Organism: Betaproteobacteria bacterium; assembly: GCA_031383585.1. Lineage (GTDB taxonomy): Bacteria > Pseudomonadota > Gammaproteobacteria > Burkholderiales > Usitatibacteraceae > UKL13-2. The sequence goes on along the minus strand of JANMZU010000438.1, from coordinate 1,114 downwards.
CGGCGCACAATTACAGGCCCGACTAGGTCGCTATGGCCAGCCGTCTAAATTTTGGAACTTGAGTTCGCGGTCTGGCCTCTGCACTCATGCGTCATTCCATCGAGAAAGCAGAGCTAGTAGTTTGTTCCATCAAAACATACGCAAGATACCGCGTCTGGCCGCGTCATGCGGAATCATCATAGAAACGCGAATTTCGCAACACGGAACGGCTTACTAACGCAATACATCAGTCGATGTCGACGTGTTGTTGTTTGTTGCCGAAGATTCTTGCCAGAGTGCTGCGTTGCCACCGCTGCTACGGCGAACGACCGCACGCCTTAGCGCGCCGTAACACAAGCCGTACAGTACAAAGAATGAAAAACAGACCGCAACAAGCACCGCCGTGTGCCTGGCGAATTGCGCAGCGAACAGTACGAACGGTGTCGTCGCAAAGACGATGAGCGCTGAGGCCATATTGCGCCCTACGCGGGGATACGTGCGGCATAGTTCCAGTGCTAGCAGCGTATGCAGGTGCTCCGCGTCAGGTTCGGAGATCGGCTTGCGACGTATGACGCGACGAACGATGGCCGACGTTGTGTCGGCAAACGGGTACAACACCATGGCCAGGGCAACCCAGGGGCTTAAAGCCGGGTTGCGCGCAATCAGCAAAATGCTGAGCACGGCAATGGCAGTGCCCGCAAAGTAAGCGCCTCCGTCTCCAGCAAACAGCTTTGCGACCGGGAAATTCAGAAACAGAAAGCCGAGCGTTGCGCCACCCAGCGCGAGCGCGGTGTAGACGATGTGCAGATCGCCGACTTTCCAGCCAACCAGCGCGAGCCCTGCCGCCGCTGCGCAGACCAGCCCGCCCAGCAGGCCATTGAGGCCGTCTGCGAGGTTATAGGCATGCGCGACGCCTGCTACGCAAAACAACGTAAAAACGAATGCAATGGCTGGATGCATCGCCAGCAAGGCGTCCACCAGTGGCACGTCGAACCGGACGATCACAGCGGCGCAAAAGAAGTAGGCAATGGCTGCGGCCGCCATCGTGGCCAGCAGGCGCACGAAGGGCCGTACCCGTTGCGTGCAGTCCTCCAGAATGCCTGCCGCAAATGGGATAAACAAAGCGAACATCAAC
>JANMZU010000373.1:0-1840 GCA_031383585.1 Betaproteobacteria bacterium | reverse complement strand
CCGTCTACGATGAGCTCGGCCGGCCGACGTGGTACGTGATGCCCGGTGGTCGGTGGAACGATGATTTCACGTCCTTTCAGGGGAGTTTGTATCAGCCACGCAGCGCGGCCCTGGATCGCTATGATCCGGCATCATTCACGGTCGGCGATGCGGTCGGCGAAGCTCGCATACGCTTTATTGATGATCGCAATGCCGAGCTCGATGTCAATATTGGTGGCATAAGCACATTCAAACGCGTTACGCGCCAACCCTCAGGCAGCGGAAACTTGCAGCCATTGAACGTCGGCGACCTGTGGTGGGGTGGTGCTGACCAGAACGGTTGGGGCCTGTCGATTAGCCAGCAAGGCTCGACGCTGTTCGCGCTCTGGTACACCTACGGTACCGATGGCCGACCCACCTGGTTCGTGATGCCGGGTGGGATGTGGAACGGAACACGCTATAGCGGTACGCTCATCCGCACGACCAGTTCGGCTTGGGTCGGAAGGAAATATGACCCCGCGAGATTGGCTGTCTCGGCCGTTGCAACGCTCACGCTCGATTTTGAGAACGCAGACAAAATGCGGATGATCTATGGGTTTGACCAAGGCGCTTTTACTGGCTTGCAGCAAACGAAACCACTCGTACGGCAGCCGTTTTAGTCGCTTCAACCCCGACCAGGCACGTTACCGACTATGGTTCGGTGCGGTTCCCCGCAATAACGCTACCGCGAAGTATCAAAAACCGATAGCCCCACTGTCGAAGCTTGCGATGACGAACAGCGGCGACGCCAACTCGGCGTAGAAAGCGCCGATAAACCACGATTTAACAATGCGTCTGATCGGGCCATGTAGCGGGCCTTCGGCAAACAATGCCCACCGTGCAACAACTAGCTGGGATACGCACGCTCCAAGGACAAACGGCACCGACTTGGCGTCGGTGCCGTCTGGCAAGTTGGCGCCAGCAAGAACGATCAGGTACCGATAACGCCGCCATCCACTCGTGTGATGACGATAGTGGCAGAACGTGGACGCGAAGTGCCGCCATCAGGCCAGTTACTGCCAAAAGTCCGCGTCGTAAAGTTCGGGATGGTGTCTTCCCCGGGATGCTGGATATTGACAAACAAGGCTCTGCCGTCAGCAGACTCGGCCAGACCTGTAATCTCGCTCTCTTTGGGGCCTACCAGAAAACGGCGCAGCCTGGCTTCTCCGAGTTGGGCGCCAACGTATGTTTGAACGGTTTTGGTGGCGGCACCGTCAGTGTTCACTACCTGGACCGTTGCGCCGTCCTTGACGAAACCCGGGATTGCGGCGAGCAGCATGCAATTCGTGACATCAGTGTATGCACCGTCGTCGGTTTGGATCCAGAGGATGCCATTGCGACCGAACCACAGCCCGTCTGGAGAAGAAAAGTCGTTCGCTGCTGAAAGCCCGGAAAGGTTAACGGTTCGCGTATCCTGGGCTGCACGCGCGCCGAACAGGAAGATGTCCCAGCCAAAAAGTGTCGCGGCCGGGTTGTTGCTGACTTCGGCCCAGCGAATGATGTGTCCGTTGGGATTGCCGCGCTGGGCGGTGCCGGTGGTGCGAGGATCGTTATAGAAGCGCGGGTTCGCCGCATCGGTGGACGCAAGTGTGCGCAGGGTGCTGTTGTTGTTGGTCAGCGTCATGTACACCGTCGCATTGAACGGGTCCACCGCGCCCCACTCTGGACGATCCATTTTTGTTGCGCCGGCTGCATCTGCTGCGAGCCGAGTATTCAACAGCACATCAGCCTGGTTTGCGAATGCGTAGGTGGTGTTGGCCGCATTTATCGATCCTGTGCCGAAACGAAGCTCGAGCCAGTCACCAGAGCCGTCGGCGTTAAA
>JANMZU010000274.1:0-2765 GCA_031383585.1 Betaproteobacteria bacterium | reverse complement strand
AATCCTGATAGGCCGGAATCGCAACAGCGGCCAAAATACCGATAATCGCAACGACGATCATCAGTTCGATCAGGGTAAAGCCTTGTTGAACTTTCTTCATTTGATTTTCCAATAACTAGTTAGGTTGGGTGAATTTTTGACACATCGCGATGTGTCCCACAGTTATATGCAATCACCATGCCAAATTTTATGTTGCTCACGAAATGTGCCTTGTGACGGGTCTCAACAGCACCAGCTTGAAAGCATGGCGCTACACTATTCGTCAAATTTCCCTTTACTTTTCATTGCGTTAAGAAACAAATTCCATAAATTGCAGCCCTTCTTCCCAGAACGCGAGCAATTCGAATGCCGCTAGCGTATGCACGCTAAAAACATAAAAAAAGATGTTTTGATTGTCGGTAGGGCCTTGCTTGGGAAGAGGTTAACGCAAGTTCAAATGACAGGCTGCGCTGAAAGTGACAATCTCCGTCATTTGCCTGGGCTCAAAAACCCCGACCTTTGCCAACGTGGCGCCGGTGGTACGCAGCCCATTTCAGGTCGCCAGCGGTGCAAATAACTGGAATACCACCGTGATGGGCGTCAGCCCGGCGTTTTTTGATATCAAAGATCTGGCGGCCGAGCAAGGCAGCCTATTTGGTGAGGTCGAGATGCGTTCGCTTTCACGAGTGGCAGTGATCGGCTCGACGGTGGCGCAAAATTTGTTCAACGCATCCGACCCCATTGGCCAGACCATCCGCATCCGCAATCGCCCGTTTGAAATCATCGGCGTGCTGGGCGACAAAGGCAGTGATCTGGGCGGTGGCGATCAGGACGATACCGTGCTTATCCCGATTACCACTGCCCGCCAGCAAGTCATTCGTACCTGGTCACCGGGCGCAATCCACTACATCATGGCGCAAGCCGCGAGTGCTGAACAAACGCAGGATGCGATCTACGATGCCACGCAAGCGCTGCGCATCAGGCACCGGATTCGCGATGATGCCGAAGACGATTTTACGGTTCGCGATTTGGCATCAATCGCGGAAGCCGCACAGGGCATCGCCACAGCATTGACGCTATTGCTCGGTGCGATCGGCTCCATCTCGCTGCTCGTGGGCGGGATCGGCATCATGAACATCATGCTGGTTTCAGTTACCGAACGCACCCGTGAAATTGGTATTCGCATGGCACTTGGCGCCAAACGCCGCGACGTGTTGTTGCAGTTTCTGACCGAAGCGGTGGTCATTTGCGTTTGTGGAGGTGCCATCGGCGTGGGAATTGCCTACGTTGGCTCAGTGGCAATTACCAAATTTTCGCCAATGGAAGTCGGCATTTCGATGACAGGAATCGCCATCGCGTTCACATTTTCTGCCGTGATCGGCATATTTTTTGGCTTCTATCCTGCGCGGCGCGCTGCTGGCCTGAAGCCAGTAGAAGCGTTGCGATACGAATAAATATTTTGCTTCTGGGACCGCCCCCGGTCAGCGCAGTGCCGTCCATATCATCGGCGATCGCTTCAAACAAAAACGCAATATCGCCTACGTTGGAGATAAGAGCGCGCCTGTGCAAGACTTGCTTTGCACACCTGGCGGCAGGTCGCTGCCACATTTCCACGAACCATCGCTCGCGTCATATCGGAATAACACTTTTTTTCCGACAAGTTTTGAATTCACGCCAGTCGCCGCGAACGTCGCAGTCAAGTCACAGGTGGTGCCCGCCTGAGAAAAACTGACGCTCACCACTGATTTGCCAGAACTGGTCGTGCCAGAGTATGCGGACAGCACGCAAGCGGAAGCGACTCCCTCTGAGGCCGCAGTATCCGTGACCGGCGTTTTGAACCACGCCAGCATGGTAAAGCCCTCCGAAGCCTGCGCTTTGGCCGTGTAATCCTGGTAAGCCGGAATGGCGACTGCAGCGAGAATACCGATGATTGCAACTACGATCATCAATTCAATCAGTGTGAAGCCCTGCTGAGACTGTCTAACCATTTTCAATCCCCAAAATTATTGCGTTGCCGTTCAAACGCCCTCCCCCCTAGCCAGGTGCAATTATTGCGTCAAACAGGCGGCGGACAGAACCGAGCGGACAAAAAAAGGGCGGGCCGAAGTCCGCCCCTCTTTCGAAGCAAAGTCCGATTATGTCGGAGAAGCCAAGGTGCCCGAACAGGATTTGTTTTGTACGCCAGCAGCCAAATCGGTACCGCATTTCCATGTACCGTCATTGGCGTCGTACTTGATCAGGACCTTACCACCGGAAATTTTGGAGTTCACGCCCGAGGTGTTAAAGACCGCTTGAATCGCACACGTCGTACCGGTCTGCGTGAATCCAATACTGGCCACCGACTTGCCGACGCTGGTCGAGCCCGGGAACGACGTCGCTGCACATGCCGTAACGATTCCGGCTGATGACGCGGCGTCAACCAATGGCGTCTTGTAGCCGGCCAACAGCGTGTAGGCTTCAGATGCTTGTGCTTTGGCGGTGTAATCCTGATAGGCCGGAATCGCAACAGCGGCCAAAATACCGATAATCGCAACGACGATCATCAGTTCGATCAGGGTAAAACCTTGTTGAACTTTCTTCATTTGATTTTCCAATAACTAGTTAGGTTGGGTGAATTTTTAACACATCGCGATGTGTCCCACAGTTGTATGCAATCACCATGCCAAACTTTATGTTGCTCACGAAATGTGCCTTGTGACGGGTCTCAACAGCACCAGCTTAAAAGCAAGGCGCTACAATATTCGTCAATTTTCCCTTTACTTTTCATTGCGTTAAGAAAAACTTTC
>JANMZU010000264.1:0-1987 GCA_031383585.1 Betaproteobacteria bacterium | reverse complement strand
ATCCGGTGCCGCCGAATTCCTCGAAAAACCAGTCGACGACGAAGCGCTGCTAGAGGCCCTGCAAAACGCCGTGCGTCAACACGTACGCTCCCGCGAACGCAACAACGCCGACCGCGAATCCCGCGACCGCTACGCCCTGCTATCAGAACGAGAACGCGAAGTGATCGGCCTCATAGTCGCGGGCCTGACCAACAAGGAAATCGGTCGCGCACTCACCCTATCACCGCGTACGGTCGAAACGCATCGCGCGAATTTGTTCGCGAAGCTGGAAGTGGAATCGCTCGCGGTTTTGATTCGGCGGTTTGCGGGGTTAGTGCAGCCATAGCCTGGAAGAGTAACCTCGCGCTGCCCCCAAAATCGCCGCGCGCTTAAAGAGCAGTCGACGGGACGTTTTTGCGAAACAGTAGATAAGTTGGTTCAGCGACTGAGCCCGACGTACTATAGCTATGGCAAACTTCTTGCCAACACGATCCGCCACGGAGAAGAAATGGGCAATCTGGAGCTGACTCTTGATCAACTGCAACTGCATCTAAGCAACCCTCGATTTGACGGCTTGGCTAATCAAAGAGATGCACTCGAGAAAATCGTTCTCTCGCAGGGCAGCAAACTCGTCAACCTAGCCGAGGATATCGTTACCAACGGCATGAGTCCGGCGCATCGAATGTTGGTGATGAAATCGCCAAGTAAAGGAACTTCCGATTACATCGTGGTAGACGGCAACCGTCGGCTCGCGGCGATTCGGGTTCTCGCTAATCCTTCTGCGTTGGACGGCATGTCTGGCGTTGGTGACCTGACCGCTCAGAAGTTGCGAAAACTCGCCAAAGACTTCAACGTTGACGGCGTGCAGCCGTTTGATGTCTTTGTTTGCAAGAACGAAGCGGAAGCGCGTCACTGGATCGAAGCAATCCACACCGGTGAAAATGACGGACGGGGAGTTGTGGGGTGGGATGGAAGTGCGACTGCGCGCTATCGCGGAAAGAACATTTCGCTAAAGGTGCTCGACTTTGTTAAGGCCGCGGGAAAACTGTCTGCCGATGAAACGGCGGCGCTCGAGCGTTTTCCAATCACGAACCTCGACCGACTTCTAGGCAGTCCCGAGATACGAGAGCGACTGGGCCTGACGCTTGAAGGAGGCGATCTGATGTCCGATCTTCCTCAAGCTGAGTTGCTGCGTCCATTGAAAAAAGTAGTTTCCGATCTTGCTTCGAAGTCGGTCACGGTCGCACAGCTAAAAAGTAAGACCGATAGACTCAAGTATGTGAATGCCCTTGGCAAAAATTTGCCTGACCTGAGCAAGCGAAGTGGAACACCGGAACACCTTGATATTCTTTCGGCGCACGCGCAATCCAAGAGCCTAGCGAACACCAAACCTACCGCCAAGGCGCGCTCGCTTCTTGATCGCAAAGCGCTGATTCCGCCACAGGCGCAGGCGCCACTCAACATAGGCGACCATAAGCTGCAACAGATGTGCAGAGAGCTACGTAACCTGCCACTAGAATCGTATCCGGTCGCCGTCGCTGCATCTTTCCGGGTATTTTTGGAACTCTCGCTCGATCACTACGGCACAGAGAAAAAACTTCCGCAGTACAACGTGAATTTGTTGCTAAAGGAAAAGGTGAACGCCGTTGCTGCTGGTCTGCAGGCTAACGGCGTAGGTAAACGTGATCTTCAACCCTTGCGCGCGCTGGCTAGCAACACGAATGCAGCGCTCAGCATCGACAGACTTCACGGTGTCATTCATAGTCGCTACGCGCTGCCTACGCCGTCAGAGCTTCGGACAGGATGGGCCGAACTGCAGTTAGCGTTTACAAAGATTTGGGAATAGCGTCCGCTATGAGCAGTGAGCCACGACCGTCGACCTTTTACACACCTTTACGTTATCCAGGCGGAAAGGGGAAACTTGTACCCTATATCAAGCGGCTTTTTGAGGAGAACATGCTCGTCGACGGCGTATACGTTGAGCCTTACGCGGGTGGCGCTGCCGTAG
>JANMZU010000235.1:0-7605 GCA_031383585.1 Betaproteobacteria bacterium | reverse complement strand
ACCACACGACCAATTGACGGCTCGGCAAACTTTACGCCTGCATCAACAATGCGACAGTAAGCCGCCAATTCGCGCGCATTGCCGTGCCAGCCCAGCAAATGCCACGAATGAAAATCAGCGCCGTCGTTATCCTGAAAGGGGCAGTTCTGCTCCATCACAAATACATCGACGCGAGCCGACGAGGCTGCATACCAATCGCGGATGGGCAAATCGTCGAAACGGGCAAACTGCCACTGCAATTTTTCCATCGCTGCGAAGACTACTTGGATTTTGCCAAGTGCAGCCAGGTCTCAACGACTGAATCCGGGTTCAGCGACATGGACTCGATGCCTTCTTTCATCAGCCACTCCGCGAGATCCGGGAAATCGCTAGGACCTTGGCCACAAATGCCGACGTACTTGTTCGCTTCGCGGCAAGCTTTGATCGCCAGATGCAGCATGCGTTTGACGGCTTCATCGCGCTCATCGAAGGCGTCCATCACCAGGCCGGAATCACGATCGAGCGCTAACGTGAGTTGCGTCATGTCGTTGGAACCGATCGAGAAGCCGTCGAAACGCTTCAGGAATTCATCGGCGAGGATAGCGTTCGACGGAATTTCGCACATCATCACGATGCGCAAACCGTTCTTGCCGCGCTCCAGGCCGAAGCCCTTCATGATCTCCAGTACCGCGTCGGCTTCCTTGAGTGTGCGTACGAACGGCACCATCAATTCAACGTTGGTCAGGCCCATGGTGTCGCGGACTATTTTCATGGCTTCGCATTCGAGCTTGAAACATTCGCGGAACGACGTTGCGATATACCGAGAGGCTCCGCGGAAACCGAGCATCGGGTTTTCCTCGGTCGGCTCATACCGCGGCCCGCCGATCAGATTACGGTATTCGTTGGATTTGAAATCGGACAGGCGAACGATGACTTTCTTGGGCCAAAACGCGGCGGCGATGGTGGCCACACCCTCAACCATTTTCTTGACATAAAAATCGACTGGATTGTCGTAACCGCGTGAGCGCTTGGCGACTTGCTCCTTCAGGTCCATCGGCAGGCGTTCGTACTCGAGGCATGCCTTGGGATGGATGCCGATGGTGTTGGAGATGATGAACTCCAAACGCGCCAGGCCGACGCCATCATTGGGCAGCTGCGCGAAATCGAACGCCAGTTCGGGATTGCCGACGTTCATGGAAATCTTCACCGGAATGGCCGGCATATTGTCCAGCGCTACGGTCTGTACTTCAAAGCCGACCTTGCCGCGATATATGTTGCCGGTGTCGCCTTCACAGCAACTCACCGTCAGTTCTTCGCCTTCATTCACCACGTCAGTGGCGTCCTCGCACCCGACAACCGCCGGCACCCCCAGTTCACGCGCGATGATCGCAGCGTGACAGGTGCGGCCGCCGCGATTGGTAACGATGGCACCTGCGCGCTTCATGACCGGCTCCCAGTTGGGATCGGTCATATCGGTCACGATCACGTCGCCATCTTTGAACAAGCCAATTTCCGAAACGTCCTTGATAATGCGCGCCGGGCCCTGGCCGACCTTGCTGCCGATGGCACGGCCTTCGGCGATCTTGTTGCCAGCCGCCGTCATCCGGTAGCGGGTGAGCGTGCCGGTTTTGGATTCCTGCGATTTCACGGTTTCAGGGCGCGCCTGCAAAATATACAGTTTGCCGTCGCCACCGTCCCGGCCCCACTCGATATCCATCGGACAGCCGTAATGTGCCTCTATGGCCACAGCGTATCTCGCGAGTTCTTCCGCTTCGGCGTCAGTGAGCGAAAAACGCTCGCGCTCGGCCGGTGCTACGGGTTTGGTTTCGACAGATTTGCCGGCCGATGCAGTGGATCCGAAAATCATTTTCTCGGCCTTGGTGCCGAGGCCGCGACGCAGTACGGCGGGCTTGCCGTTCTTCAGGCAGAGCTTTGAGACATAAAATTCATCCGGATTGACGGCGCCCTGCACCACCATCTCGCCCAGGCCGTAGCTGGAGGTAATGAATACGACCTCCCTGAATCCGGACTCGGTGTCCAGCGTGAACATGACACCGGCGGCACCAGTATCCGATCGCACCATACGCTGAACTCCGGCACTCAAGGCAACTTCGGCGTGTGTGAAGCCCTGGTGGACGCGGTAGGAGATGGCGCGATTATTGTAGAGCGAGGCGAACACTTCCTTCGTCGCTTCGAGGATGTTGTCGATGCCTCGAATGTTGAGGAAAGTCTCCTGCTGCCCGGCGAAGGAAGCGTCTGGCAGGTCTTCGGCAGTTGCTGAGGAGCGAACCGCAAATGAAGCTCCCGGGTCATCCTTGGTGAGCGCCGCATATGCATCACGAATCTGCGCCTCAAGCGCAGGCTGGAACGGCGCATTGGCGATGAGTTCTCGTACCATCGCGCCGGTTTTGGCCAAGGCTGTCAAATCTTCGACATCGAGCGCTACGACAAGCGTGTTGATTTTCTCTGTCAACCCGTTGTACGCCAGAAACTCCCGAAACGCTTCCGCCGTTGTGGCGAGACCGCCCGGCACACGCACACCGGCCTGGCCGAGTTGGCTGATCAACTCGCCCAGCGACGAATTCTTGCCACCAACCGTGGCAACATCGTGCTTGCGGAGCGCGGATAATGGCAAAACCAAGGGCAAAGCTGAGGGGCTGGACATGGCGGCGGGGAGGAAAGTGAGGGAAAGTAGGCGGAAACGCTAAAATGTTGCAGTGCAGAATGAGGATAGAATTATAGCCGACCCGATCTGACAAATTCCCCAACGGCCAGCAACGCAGCAGCAGCTGGCTTGAACCCCGAGAAACCATATGCCTAACCGCCGCACCGCCTTCTTTATCTCCGACCGTACCGGTATCACGGTCGAAATGCTCGGCAATTCTCTGCTTACCCAATTCGATGTCGTTGAGTTTCGCCGAATCACCCTCCCCTTTATTGACAATATCGGTAAGGCTCAGGAGGCGCTCAACCAGATCAAGGCCGCCCACGTCGAGTCCGGCATGCGTCCGTTAGTGTTTACTTCGCTAATGGACGATGCGCTCCGCGAGGAGATCGCAAAGGCTGATGCCATGGTGCTGGACATGTTTGAGCGATTTATCGTGCCGATGGAGGCTGAATTACGGGTCAAATCAGCACACGCCGTGGGGCGCAGCCACTCCACGGGCAACATTCAAGACTATAACCAGCGCATCGAGGCAGTTAATTACACGATGGCGCACGATGACGGCGTAACCAACCGCAATCTCGATCAGGCCGACCTCATCCTTGTCGGCGTCTCGCGTAGTGGCAAAACACCAACCTGCCTGTACCTGGCGCTGCAATTCGGCATCAAGGCCGCCAATTACCCCTTGATACCCGAAGACCTCGAGAAATTGAAGCTGCCACCGGCGCTGTTGCCACTCAAACACAAGGTTTGGGGCCTCACCATCATTCCGGAGCGGTTGCAGCAGATACGCCAGGAGCGTAAGCCCGACAGCAAGTATGCAGCGTTGGAAAACTGCAAATGGGAAGTCAACACAGCGGAGATTTTGATGAAAAACGCCGGGGTTTCGTTTTTGAATTCCACCACCAAAAGTATCGAGGAGCTGGCGACCACGATCCTGCACGAGGCGCAACTGGCGCGCAGGGTCTACTAGTGTCGCGACACTAGCCGATTGCGCCGATACAACAGTCGCCGGTCTACACGCTTTCGTTTCTTGTCTAGCCCCCTCAGTTGTGCCATGATTTCGGCTGGTAACGGGCCAAAGTAACGATAACGAGCCCTCCAACACAAAAATTCCAGCTGTTATCTCTCCCGAGGAGCTTCAAATGTCATTCAAAAAACGTGTCATTCCCGCCCTGATTGCGTCCGCAATGGTGCTGGGCGCAACGCAGGCTCAGGCCGTTAAATTCACTGGCGTATTTGTATTCGGCGACTCATTGTCGGATGCAGGATATTTCCGCCCATTTCTTGGCGCGCTAGGCACACCTGCCGCGACTGCTGCCGGACTGGGACGTTTTACTACCAATCCGGGCCCGGTCTGGTCCGAGCTAATCGTCCAAAACTACGGCGGCAGAGCAACGCCATCTAACGCTGGCGGCACCATTTACGCCCAGGGCGGCGCACGCGTGCAAGGCACACCTTCCTCGCAGCCACCCGGCTTTGCGGAACGTACATCGATTACCCAGATTAGTGAGTATTTTGCGTCGTCCGGTGGCGTAGCTGATCCACGCGCGCTTTACGCTGTCTGGTTCGGTGCCAACGATATTTTCCAGAATTTTGCCGGTATTGCCGGTGGAACCGTCAATCCAGCGACTGTGATCAACACCGCAGCTGGTACCGAAATCGCCCAGATACAGCGTCTGCGTGCTGCCGGTGCACGCTATGTCATGGTGTTCAATCTTCCTGATCTCGGCAGCACCCCAGCGTTTTCACCAAGCGTTGTCGGCGCGGCTGGGAATGCAGCAGCAACCGGGCTTGCGCTGAACTACAACAACGCGCTTTTCACAGGCCTGGCCAGCAGCGGAACCAAGGTCATTCCGGTAGATGCGTTTGCGCTGTTTAATGACGTAAGAGCCAACGCCGCTGCATTTGGATTTACCAATACGACCGGCGTGGCTTGTGCAACTACATCAGCCGGCTTGATTAACTGCGGCCCGGGCAATCTGGTCGCTACCAATGCAGCGACGACGTACCTGTTTGCCGACGGTGTGCACCCAACGACGGGATCACATGCGATTGTTGCCGACTTCGTCAAGTCGTTGATCGAGGGCCCAAACACCTACTCGACGATGACCGAAGTACCGCTGTCATCACGCGCCTCGCACATTCGTACGCTCGAAGAAGGCTTACAAGCTGGACAAAGAGCGGAAGTTGGCAAGGTCGTCGCGTTTGCTGCTGGCGACGGCGGCAAGTATGACATTGGCCTCAACGCGCTCTCCCCACAGTCGAACACCAAGAATCGTGGCGGTTCGGTCGGCGTCAGCATGCGTGGCTCAGAGAACTTCACTATCGGCGTGGCGGTAGGTACGTCTACAGCTGATACAAATCTAGGCGCATCAGGAAGATTCAATCTCGATGAGACATCAGTCTCCCTGTTTGCCTCGTTGAAGTCGGATGGCTTTTACGGCAACGTCATGGCGACCGCCGCTGATCTCAAATTCAAAAACGTGCAGCGTTTTGTCAAACTGGGAATCGTCAATCGTGTCGCGTCGTCCAGCACCACGGGTTCAAACGTGTCAATGACTTTTGCTGCCGGCTATGACCACCGTTTCGGCGCTTTGTCGGTCGGTCCTTTCGCTTCGATCACCCAACAGACAGTCGATGTCGCCAGCTTCAAGGAATCAGGTTCGGGCTCGGCTGATCTGAATATTTTCGATCAAAGCCGCCGGTCGCGCGTGGGCAGCATGGGAGTGCGCGCGTCGATGGCACTTGGCAACTGGACACCTTATGCACGCGTGTCGGTGGACAAGGACACGGCAAACGATGATCGTTTCGTTACCGCCAACCCGGTATCGGTTACATCAGGTTTGAACTACGACATCCCCGGATACAAGGGCGATGACTCTTGGGTTACCGGCACAATCGGTATTCGCGGCATGCTGACAGAACGCGTCGGGCTGTCGGTGGCCTATTCAGTTGTGTCCAGCAAGCAGAACGTGAAGCAGGATGGCGTCACTGCAGGCGTGACGTTTGGCTTCTAAAGCAAAACGTTAGCTGGACCGTATATTAAAAAGGCCGCACGAATTTCGTGCGGCCTTTTTCATTTTGGCGTTGCATGCGATGATGCTCCAGTGAAACGTATCTATACCGCCGCCAATCTTGCCGAAGCCCATTTGGTACGCGACCTGCTCCAGCATGCCGGCGTCGCCGTGCACGTTTTCAACGAGTACGCCATGGCGGCAATGGGCGATGTGCCGATGGGCGCAGCCTGTCCGCAGTTGTGGATTTCGCAGCCACAACAGGAACAGCATGCGCGGGCAGTGATCGCCGACTATGAAAACAGGCCGGTAGATAAAACCACGAAGAGCTGCTTGTCATGCGGCGAGACCAGTCCTGGCGAGTTCGAGCTTTGCTGGAACTGTGGAAAGCCATTGACCGCGATGGCTTAGCCCCAGCGCAGCTTCATGCCAATGACGACTGCAACCAGTATGAGCGTAACGACATTGGCGATGATGACTGGCCAGATGGCCAGTATCCAGCCGTACACAGCCCAGCAAGCAACACCGGTAGCGAAAATGGCATACATGCCCAGCGAAATGTCCCGCGCCGAGCGTGACCGCCATACTTTGAGCACCTGTGGCAGGAAAGCAATCGTCGTCAAGATTCCGGCGACTGTACCTAGCCAATCAATAGGGTTCATGTTTTTAATGAGAAGGGCGTGAACTTGGTGTCGCGGTCAAAGTAGTCTTCAGACTCGGCCCTCTTGAGCGCCCGCACGATGCGTACCGTCGCCGGCAACATGACGATCTCCACCGTCACTTTCAGCAGCCACTGCGCGGCGACGACCTGAAGTAGCAGGTCATTGCCCCAGACTCCGTAGAACGCAAGCGGGTAAAACAGCAGTGAGTCGACGCCCTCACCGAACAAGGTCGAGACCACAAAACGCCAACCCATGCGTTTGCCGCCATCGGCCATCTTCATTTTCGCAAGCACGAATGAGTTGACAAACTCGCCGCAGAAATAGGCAATCATTGATGCCATAACAATGCGCGGTGTTTGCCCAAACACGGTCTCATATGCCGCCTGGTTCGGCCATCCAGGAGCGGGTGGCAGAGCCACCACCACGGTGGCCATGAGTGCCGCGAATGCCATGGCGCCAAAGCCCGCCCAGATGACTTTGCGCGCACGCGCGTAACCGTAGACCTCGGTAAGAATGTCGCCGAACACATAGCTGAGCGGAAAAAACAACACGCCCGCGCCAAAGGCGAAAGTCGAGACGCCTGCCCATGCCAGCCACGGCGTATCAATTTGTGCGGCCTTGGCGGGGCCGATCAGGTTCGAGCAGAGATAGACGGCGACGAAGCCGACCATCACCAAGTCATAGAACCGATAGCTGCGAACCATCTGCGGTGGATCGATTTTGTTCATGTGAGTAAGAGTGGTTAGCGACGGGCGATTTGTCGTTGCCGCACTAGCTCAAAAAGACAGATCGCGCCAGCGGCGGCGGCATTGAGCGATTCTATCTTTCCGGGCATCGGGATGGTGACACGAGCAGATGCGGCCGCAACCAGTTCCTGCGACAATCCCGCGCCCTCGTTGCCGATCAGCAAGATGGTGGGATTGCGCAAATTGGTCTCAAAAAGTGATTTTGTCGCCCCTCCCGACGGCACCAGCGCCAGCGATTGCCCGTGCATGCGTCCGACGAAATCGGCCAAATCAAGACCCTCGCTGATGTTCAGCGAAAAATGCGCGCCCTGTGCCGCACGCAAGACCTTGGGTGACCAGGCAAATGCGCAGGTACTTGAAAGTGCTACGTGCTTGACACCCGCAGCAGCGGCACTGCGCAGCATCGACCCCACATTGCCGGGATCCTGTACGTCTTCGAGAGCTAGCACGACGTCTGCATCCTTTGGAATGGTTTGCGGGACTGGCGTGGAAACGATGGCAATCACAAAGGCCGGTGAATCCAGTGCAGACGCTGC
>JANMZU010000210.1:0-4213 GCA_031383585.1 Betaproteobacteria bacterium | reverse complement strand
CTCGTCTGACAATATTGAAAAACGTGTGAAGCGAGGGCAATTCCCGGGGGGCATGAAGACCGCATTTCTGACCAAGAGGACGCGTGGAGAGACCGTTCAGGCACAGATCGTACTCAGGTTTGGCGAAGAGAAAAATCTGATAGGGCAACGCGCCGCGGGAGATTTCGTTGGCGGCATGCTGATGCGAGGCACCGCAACCAAGACACGCCAGCAACTGCGCGATCAGATTGACGCTTTGAAGGCAGACATCTCGATCAGCAGCGACCCGACCGGTGCCTACGTCAACATCTCAGCAAAGCGCCAGACCTTGCCAGCTGTCCTCAGGCTTGTTGCCGAGATGTTGCGGGATTCCAGCTTTCCTGCAAACGAGTACGCGCAATTCAAGCAGGAGCAGCTGGCTGACTTGGAACGCGCCTTGTCGGATCCGGCGTCGCGAGCGAGCGAAGCGATGGATCTGCACTTCAATGTGTTTCCCGAAGGAGATGTGCGCCGCGCCGTCAGTTCAGATGAGGCCATCCGATTGACCAAGGCGACTAGCCTGGACGAGGTAAAGGCTTTTCATCGGCACTTCTACGGCGCCGACCATGCTCTGGCCGCAGTGGTTGGTGATTTCGATGAAGGTGCAACCAGCAAGCTGCTTCAGGAGCTGTTTGATGGCTGGACGTCCGGGCGGTCATTCAAACAGCTTGTGTCGAACAATCAGGAGAAGGCGCCCGCAGCGCTGCTCATTGACGTGCCGGAAAAGGAAAGTGCAACGTTTCTGGCACGTATCAATGTCAATCTCAGCGATACCGACCCCGATTATCCGGCAATGAAACTGGTCGACTGGATGCTGGCTGGCGGCGCAGACTTTGCCGCGCGTATGGTCGCCAGGATTCGTGTGAAGGAAGGCCTGAGCTACACGGTTAGATCGAGTCTTGACGTCAATCCGTTCGACCGCGCCGGAAGCTGGCAGCTCTATGCGCAGTTCGCGCCACAGAATCGGGCGCGGGTTGAAGCGGCTTTTCGCGATGAACTGGCCGTACTGGCGGCAAGCGGCTTTTCCAGGATAGAAATTGCCAATGCGAAATCGGGCTATCTGCAGAGCCGGCAACTCGCGCGCGGCAGTGATGCTGGATTAGCGCAAAAGCTAGCCCAGGATCTGCACCTGAAGCGCACATTTGAGTGGAATACATCGCTGGAACAAAAGATTCAGGCATTGACCGCAGCAGAGCTTCAAGCGGCACTCAAGAGGTATCTTGTACTGGCAAGCTTTTCGATCGTCAGCGCGGGCGATTTTGGCAAGCCTGCAAGCAAGTAGATTTGCATCACATATGTGCAGGCCAGCGGGTTAGCGCAACGTGTATCGATTTGAGTTTATGGAGACTTTGATGATTTTTCTTATCCCGGCATTAACGAAAGCGAATGCGAAGCGCCTTTTGGCCGCTTCGTTGTTAGCACCTGTAATGATGGTCGCGTCAGCGCAGGCCAATGATGTTCCGCCACCAGCTCCTGCCAAGGTCGCGGTGAAGCCAGCTGGCATCAGTGCAAATCTCCCGGAACGCGTGACAACCGTTGAGGGCATCACCGAGTATCGCCTGGCCAATGGCCTGCGCGTGCTGTTGTTCCCGGATCAATCCAAGCCGACAGTGACCGTGAACGTGACCTATCTGGTTGGTTCGCGTCATGAGAACTACGGCGAAACCGGGATGGCGCATCTGCTTGAGCATTTGCTTTTCAAGGGAACGCCAAAAAATCCGGCTATAGACAAAGAGTTCAACAAGCGCGGGATGCGCATTAATGGTACGACCTGGCTGGACCGCACCAATTATTACGAACTGTTTCAGGCTGGTGATGACAATCTCGAATGGGCCCTGCAGATGGAGGCAGACCGAATGGTCAACTCATTCGTTGCGAAAAAAGACCTCGACTCAGAAATGACGGTCGTACGAAACGAATATGAGCAGGGAGAAAACGCGCCGTTTCAAGTGCTGCTGAAGCGCATGCAAAGTGTTGCATTCGATTGGCATAATTACGGCAATTCCACGATCGGCAATCGCTCCGACATCGAGAACGTCAAGATTGAAAATTTGCAGGCTTTCTATCGCCAGTATTACCAGCCCGACAATGCCGTGTTGCTGGTTGCAGGAAAATTTGACGAAGCCAAAACGTTGCAGTGGATCGCGAAGTATTTCAGTCCAATTGCAAAGCCCAAGCGCATCCTGCCGAAGTTGTGGACCGCCGAGCCGACTCAGGATGGCGAGCGCAGTTTTATCGTGCGTCGCAAGGGTGACATTCAGATCGTTCTTGCCGGCTACAAAGTGCCATCGGGGTTGCATGACGATGCAGATGCACTCGGCTATGTGAATTTTGTGCTGACGAATGCCCCGTCGGGAAGGTTGCATAAGGCTTTAGTGGAGACCGGCAAGGCGGTGCAAATCATCGGCTATCCACTGCTCGGGGTCGACACGGGGCTGCATATGATTGGCGCGGCGGTAAAGAAAGGTGAGCCAATTGAACCGATCCAGGCCGAGATCACCCGTATTGTTGAAGATTTCTACAAAAATCCGCCGACTGCCGAAGAAATGGAGCGGGCGAGAAAATCGTTTGCCAATGCCGCAGAGCTCGCCTTGAACAATCATGAAAACATCGGCTTGCAGCTGTCTGAGTACATTGCCATGGGTGATTGGCGCTTGTTCTTTCAGGGCCGTGACCACGCAGAAACTGTGTCGGCTGCTGGCGTAAAGGACATCGCCGCCAGGTACTACAAACGCGACAATCGTACCGTCGGCATATTCTTGCCAGAGGATCAACCGCAGCGCGCTGATATCCCTGCCGCTCCGACTGTTGCAGAGGCTCTTAAGGATTTCCAACCCAAGCAAACTACGTCGACCGCCGAAGCATTTGATCCCTCGCAAGCCAACATCGACAAACGCACCAAGCGCAGCGATATCGGCGGTGTGAAGGTCGCCATGCTATCAAAGAAGAATCGCGGTGAGACGGTTAATTTCAGCATCCGTTTCCACACTGGCGATGAAAAATCACTTTTCGGCCAGCAGACGAACGCCAATTTTGCTGGGCAAATGTTGATGCGGGGAACGACAAAGTTTAGCCGGGCTCAACTGAAAGACGAATTCGATAAACTGAAAATTACCGGCAACGTCAGCGGCTTGGGTGGAAGCTTTCAAACCACACGGCAAAATATCGGCGCGGCGATTCGCCTTATCTTCCACGCGATGCGTGAGCCGTCATTCCCCGAAGCCGAGTTTGACCAGTTAAAGGGTCAGTCGCTCGCAAGCCTCGACTTGCAGCGTAGCGATCCAAATGGGGTAGCGAGTGTCGCCATCCGTCGACACTTCAATGTCCACCCCAAAGGCGACTACCGTTACGCGGCGACGCTGGAGGAGTCAATTGAAAACGTGAAGACTGCGACCCTGGCGGATGTGAAGCGATTCCACCAAACGTTTTATGGCGGCAACCGTGGCGAGATTGCGCTGGTCGGTGACTTCGATGAGGCAGAGGTCACCAAGGTGATCGGCGAATCCCTGGCCGGTTGGAAGACAGACGCGCCATACGCCCGCTTGATCAATAAGTTCACAGACGTTGCGCCTGTCACTCGCGCCATCGAAACGCCCGATAAGGAAAATGCGGTCTTTCGTGCGCGCACAAACGTAGAGATGAGCATTGACGATCCTGACTTTCCCGCGCTCTATCTGGCTGACTACATTCTCGGTGGTGGCGCCGGTTTCGATTCGCGTTTGATGGCGCGGATTCGCGTCAAGGATGGCCTGAGTTACGGTGTGGGTTCTGGGCTTAACGCGGGCAGCATTGACCGTGCAGGATCATGGGAGGTACAAGCAATTGCCGCGCCGCAGAATATCGAAAAGGTCGAAATTGCGTTCAAGGAAGAGCTCGCCAGAGCGATAAAGGACGGCTTTACACCCGCAGAACTGGCTGCGGCCAAGTCAGGCACGATGCAGCAACGCCTTCAGACGCGAGCGCAAGACAGCAGCCTCGCGCGCGCCTGGGAGAGTAACCTGTACCTGGGCAAGACGTTTGTCTGGAGCAAGCAGTTCGAAGAAAAACTGTTGGCTTTGAAGGCCGACGACGTCCAGGCCGCACTCAGGAAACATATTGATCCGGCGAAAATCACCATCGTTAAAGCCGGTGACTTTGCGAAAGGCATGAAGGCTGTAACTAAATAGGTCCCACATCATGCATTGAGGCTCGTTGC
>JANMZU010000444.1:0-4528 GCA_031383585.1 Betaproteobacteria bacterium | reverse complement strand
GCTCGCCAGCGCTAGTCTTTCAGCCCTTCTCCCTGGGGAGAAGGGTTGGGATGAGGGGCGGACTGTATCCCTACTGTCCCTCACCCTGCCCCTCTCCCAAAGGAGCGGGAAAAGGCAAAGCTCAATTTTCAGCAAACGCAGAGGCAACCAAGTCTCCACCGCAGAACAGGACGCCCCCCCATGTACACCCTCTACTACTCCCCCGGCTCGGCCAGCATGGTCGTGCACCTTGCCCTCCTCGAAATCGGTGCCCCGCACAAACTCGAATTGGTCGATCTGGCGAATGCCCAGCAACGCAGCCCCGAATACCTGAAACTCAATCCACACGGCGCCGTCCCGACGCTCGTTATCGATGGCCGGGCGATGACAGAATCGGCAGCATTGCTGATGATCCTGAGCGAACGTCACCCCGAATCAAATTTGTCGCCTGCGATGGGCACGCCCGAGCGCGAAGCCTGGCTGCAATGGATTGTCTACATTAGCAATTCACTCGCGGCGCCGTACCGGCAATGGTTCTATCCATCTGAACTTGGCCTTGTCGAGCACACAGCGGAGAGCCGCAAGGCAGTGCAAAATAAAATAGAAAGTGTCTGGAATCGGCTCGATGAGCACCTCGCGGCAAATGGCCCCTATTTGCTCGGTCGTGAATTCTCCGGGGCGGACTTGCTTTTGACCATGCTGATGCGCTGGTCGCGAAACATGCCGCATCCGGTGACGGAATGGCCAGCACTCAAAAAGCTGGCCGACCTCGTGCGCGCACGCGAAAGCTGGAAAAACCTCTATGCCATCGAAGGGCTGAGCGAGTGGTAGCTGGCTGAAAACGTCTGCCTGATAATGCCGAAAACCTGGTTGCCAATGGCCAGTATGCAATATTGATTACTTCGGCTGCGCCGCTGGCGGCGCCACTACTGGACCTTCGATATATGGGCTTGGGTCGAGCGCCTTGTTCAGAACGGCGGCGATACGTGCACCCGCCTTGGCGAGCTGTGTCGGGATAATCTCAACGGCGTTATCGACATACGACTGCGGTAACGCAACCGGCGTTGCGGTCCATGCCTCGCGGCAGACGAACGTCGGCAACTTTGAATAGGTTATCGTCTTGCTCAGCTCAAAGGACTCATTCATCCAGTCGCGGATTTCCGTTTTCTGCCATTCACGTACATCCTTGCCACGGAAACGGTTGACCAATTGCTGTGCGTACTCGCGCTCGCTGCTGCCGCGCAATGTCAGCTTGACGAATTCGCTGTCCCAGACAGCATGCAGCCGCCGGGGATTGGTGGTGCCCGGCAGCAAAATATTCTTGAAATTGCCACCGGCATCGCCATCGTCAGCGGTGTGCAGCGGCTGATGAATGTCGCCGATGAAATGCACCAATAACCGCGCCGCCATTGCACGAATCTCCGGCGGGTTGGTGAAGTCAGCAAGTATTTTGGCCAGCACCGGTATCCGCGCCGAGGCGCAGTCGCCTTTCGGACAGTACTGCTCGAACGTCAGCGTCTCGCAAATTGGCTGATTGTCCCAGTGCCAGCGCTCGGAATTGGGAATCAGCATTGCCAGCGTGCTGCGGTTGAGATCGGCATAATTGGCGATATCGCCCAGATCAGCGCCCGGAATAATTTCATTGAGCCGCAGGCGTGCGCGAGCGGTCATTAATTCCGCAGCAACGAGACCGGTAACGCGATGCCCCTCGGCTCCCCAGGCCAGCACTGATGCCGGCGCAAATGTCGTGCACATCAGCAGCAGTACGGCGGCGACGCTGGCAACAATGCCCTTTGGCGAATTTCTTTCCAACATTTTGCATAACTCCTGCGTGTATTTGTTTGCATCGTCGGTGCGTTGATGCATCGGCATCGTCGGCGTCTGAATAGTCTTCAATCAACCGAATGCTTTATCCTTGCGCTCTTAATTACCAGACTGCTGGTGTAAGACATAATACCTGAGCCCGGCGCCGATGCCCTTCCTGAAAGTAGCCCGATGAGCAGTTCAGCACCAGCCAAAGTACTGTTTGAACGCTCCAACATAAAAGTGACCGCGTCGCGATTCGAGACCGGCTTCGCTACCTTTCAGATCAAAAAAATCAGCGCGGTCCGCGTCGATGTGGAAAAGCGTCGTGTCCGCGTCGGCATGCCGCTGGCGATGGCCGGACTGACAGGCTTAGTCGTCGGTGCGCTTACCGGGATACCACTATTCATTGTGGCCGGAGCGGCGTTCGCAGTCGGCGGCGCAATGATGTGCTTCGCAAAAGTGAACCACTGTGTGGTGCTGACCATGCGCGGAGAAGATGTGAAAACCATTACGAGCAAGGACGCCGCGATGCTTCACGAGCTAACTACCGCATTGCGCGCGGCAATTACCCAGCGTAGTGATGCTAGCAAATGACGCGCCTGCAATGGCCAAAGTTCGCGAATGCAGATTGCCAACTGAAAAATGCCAGCGTAAAACGGAATATTCATCCACGCTCGCATTGCGGGAGATCGCCATGAACCGGAATATCCCTAGATTGATCACGAGATCGATGGCCTCAGTTTGTACATTCTTCATTGTGCTGGCGGCAAACGCCGTCGGGTTGGGCGACATCAAGCTCCAGTCCGCGCTTGGCCAGCCGCTCAAGGCGGAAATTGAAGTGGCCGGTCTAGACGCCGAAGAATTCGCCCGCGTGGTTGCTCGGGTGGCGAGCCCTGAGAATTATCAGGCGGCGAGACTCATCTACCTGCCGCCGTTGCGGCAACTGCGCATTGAAGCCGAACGCAGCAGCAGCGGCAGGACGTTTCTGAAAGTCTTTGGAAACCCGCCAATCAATGAGCCCACTCTGGAGCTATTGGTGGAACTTAGCTGGCGAGGCGGGCGAGTACTACAGAAATATTCTCTGCTCCTGGACCCGCCGAAATGAACCGAGGCTCGTGGCTACTTCACTTCTTCGGCGACGCTGCCGGTACGCTCAATCCTGACGGTTTGAACCGGCACAAAGATCCATAACAGGATGTACACCAGTACGCCAATGCCGTGCAGCAGCGCGGTGAGAATGAAAAATATCCGCCACGCCCAGGAAGGTATGCCGGACTGAACCGCCAGCCCGCCACAGATTCCGCCTATCCACTTGTCACTCGTTGACAGCCGGAAATCACTCAGCGCCGACGGTGACTGTGTTTGTCTGGGAATCTCCTTTGCGAACGTTCCGTCGAGAACGCGTTTCTTGGCAAGTACGAATTCTTCCTCTGTCAGTACGCCTTGTTCGCGCAATGCCTGCAACTTTTGAAATTGGTCAGCCATGTCCATGTTCCTTCTCCTGGTTCAGTTCAGGCCACATTGCGTGCAGCCGGAGAACAACAGCATAAGCGTTTCCGGTTTGCAGAGTATGGCGGTAGCGATGGAATGCAGAAACGGTCCCCTGAAGCCGCGTCGCTGCGGCTGAGTTGCACGACGAAATACAGCACAACAAATCAGTAAACATTGAAACTCTATAGCCAGAGCGCTTCTTCGAGCGAAGCCCTGCGGGCAGAGATTTATACAAGTCGCACATTGAGCATCTGCAGTTGTCAGTCCCAGAGGAACGTTGTAGGCAGCCTGCATTTAGAGAGCATCGGCGACTCAAACGAAGCTGGTCTATTGCCCTCGTTTCGAACACGAGTTGCCGACTCCGCCTCAAAGCGGTGCGGAGGAAATCATACGCACTGCCCTTTCCTGACACCCGCGCCGCTGACTGGCGCACTTGCTCAAGAATGAAAAAACTGCGATGCGATGTGTCGGGCACCGCACACCCACGGCTGGCTTAAGTATTGCTTGGAGGCTCGCTGCAACATTGCGGCCCTTAAAGCTGTCTTGGGCTCGGCAATTGCAGGCGCGGCCTTTGAAGTGATTTGGCCCAATTGCACCTAAAGCAACATCAGTTGGGCCGAATGCGCCAACCCACTCTTCAGCTAAGGGAAGGCGAAAAAATGCGGGCCGGAAAATACAGCTGTCTTCTTTCTGGATCAATATGTGCTCTACGCAGTTGACCATTTTTCATAAACAAACACTTGGCGCAATTAAATGACAGGCCCAAAAAACAGCAGCAGCGACGTATTGTCGGCGACACACGAATCTGACAATGGCAAGTTACACCATGCACTCATGACTAGTAACAACGTGCTCAAGCCCGGCGCCGTGCCGGTAACGGGCCCGGCCACAGAAAATATGCCACGGCCCGGAAGGCGACATCCAAATACACTAAAACCTGCCGCAGATCCGGCACCGCTTAGTGACGAGCTCATACGTGTCCCAGCAGGTCTGCCGCCAATTTGAATATTCACTCCAAACTCGTTTATCCACGCGCTTTTCGGAGCCAAAGCGTTCCCTGAGGCGCGTAAATAGGCGTTCTACGTGAATTTTACTATTGAGACGGCATAGGTAGCGCCAACGCCGGCAAGGTCGAACCTGCCCGCCAGTTCGTCTGCTCCATATTATCCAGCATGGCCGCCAGTGCCTTGCGCGCAGCCGACTGGTGGACCGGCAATACCAGCACATCGCCCGCTTCTGCCCACCGCAAAAG
>JANMZU010000183.1:0-2935 GCA_031383585.1 Betaproteobacteria bacterium | reverse complement strand
GTGTGTCGCAGCAACACGACGAGGTCGCCTTGCTTTAGCTTCGCCCACAATTCGGCTTCACTTGCTGTCGCGGGTATCGATGCCAGCGCGCCAAAGCCGAGCAACATTGCGAAAATGCAGAGACGGGGGGAGAGGTGCATTTTTTCAACCCATAAATGAAATTGTAATGTCCCTTGCTTGGGCATCCCGTAAGGGTTACTTCGCGACGACGCCACGGTCGCCTGGTGGCTTGAAACTACGGCGCGCCACTTGCACTAGATTTACCTATTGTCCAGGTTGCGCCGAGACCAAACGACGTGCCGCCATTCTTCAAATGTAGCGGACTGTCGCTGTTGGCGCTGTTGCCGGAAAAGTCTTGTCTTGCGTAGCCGAATACCACGACATCCGGGGTGATGCGGCGGGTCAGGGCAAACTGCAACCGCGTGGTGATCAGACCTGACTTGGCTTGGTAGGCGCGTCGACTGGGGCTAGCGAAGGCGCTGGGCACGCCGTAGAGAAACTCGGTGTACTTGCGATCCCCGAACACCGCACCAGCAGTCGCCGTCAAGCCAAAGCCGCCAACGATGTTCCTATCCGAGTAAGTTAACCGTGGCTCAAACGAAACGCCGCGCGCGTTGATGCCGTCCTTGATCTCGAACACGCCGCGCAAGGGTAGATCGAGGCGAACAGCCGAGTCAGGCGTCGGTCGCAGAATATTGATCCGCGCGCGCGGACCGAACTCGAATTGAAAGCCGAGGTCCGGCATTCCGCGCCGAACGGCAACATCGTCGCTTGATGCGCCGAGTGCAGCGGCAAAGCCAACGTCGAATTCGAGAGTTTCAGTCTTCATCACGCGTGCACCGACCGTGCCCCCGTCGGCGCGAAGAATCGGACCTCGGTAGATGAACCAAGGCACGACAATCGCGCGGTTGACCTTGTCGGCAGCGCCCGGATAGGCTGGCCCACCGAGGCCAATACCCGCAACGCCAGCCTCCCAAAGCGGGCGATTGCTGCCTTCGACTTCGGGTTCGGCTTGGGCAAATGCTGCGCTGGCGCAGCTGAGCAGTAAAGGGGACAACAAGAATGCTACAAGTTGGGGTGCGGGTCGCATGGATTTCGTCTCAGGTAGGTCATGATTCTATTTCTCGATCATTAGTTCAATAAACGAGTGGTGGCAATATCAAACATTCGTCGTCCCCGCGAAGGCGGGGACCCAGTGACTTTGCGTGCAGAGACGCTGGATTCCCGCCTTCGCGGGAATGACGAGTTTTTTTTCCGACCCAGTAAATTAATGCACTAAAGAAGTAGAAATGGAATGAGGGGCGGCGCCGTTGCGAAGTTGATCGAATTATAAAAACGCAGCGGCACCAGAAGTGGAACGGGTCTTCGTACTCCAAACAGCAGGCCCGCGCGAATAGACAAGCTTGAACAAAAAGAGTTCGCGGGTCGGTGTTCTCCAACGATCAAAAGCGTCGAGCCGATCAATTTGCGATTGAATCAGGTGCTGCCTTGCACTTGATTTGGGTTACTGCCAACACCTTTACCAGAATAGGCTGGAGCGCTGCACTCGTCACTTTGTCTTGGAGCATTCAAACCAACGAGGCCAGCAGCGTCTCGACTTTCTTATCCACGCTTGGTCAACACCGCCTGCAAATCCCTCGCCGAATTGATGTTGTGCTCTACCGCAAAGCGCTTGGCTTCCATCGGTTGGTCGCGCATCGAGTCGTCGAGTGAAAACGAATAGCGGGAGGTAAAGTCGCAGGTGTAGGGGACATGCGGGGTATGCTTGTCGCGCCATTCCCTGTTGAGGTACACCAGATACCAGTGCGACATCGGCGGCCACTGGTGCGTGGGATCGCCATAGGCGCTGGCATGACTCCAGTCCGGCGTAATCACCTCGGCTTCGCAACCCGGCTTCAATACCCGCCAGACTTCATTGAAAAATGTGATGCGCTCCGCCGCCGTCAGATGTTCAACAAAATGGGCGGAAAATACCCGATCCACGCTGCTATCTGGCCAGGGCCAAGGTGCCACCCGCAAATCGGCCACCACATCGACGCCCGGCAGCGACAGGCTATCGACGCCGACGTGCCCCTCCTGTTTTTTCAGTCCACAGCCCAAATCCAGCTTCATTGTTCCCCTGCGTGCATGTTAGGTCCGTTTAAATCCGTTGGTTGATCGCGAGAGAACGCGCCCTTTCCGATTGGATTGTTGGCGTATTCGCGTCACACAGTGTACATCTCCATGACGTACAATTAGGCCACTTTTCCATCCCTGTCCTGAATCCCGTGAGTGCCAAAAAAATCAAATTCCTGTTGACCCGCTCGGCCATGGCTGTCGCTGCGACTTCCGCACTGCTTCTCATGCAACCCGCGTTCGCCGACGAGACCGTATCACTGAGCTTCGTCAATGCCGATATTCCTTCGGTCGTCAAAACCATCGGCGCACACACCGGCAAGACTTTCATTATCGACCCGCGTGTCACCGGCACAATGAATATCATCTCGCAAACGCCGGTTAGCAAGGAAATCGCCTACCAGATCCTGCTGTCGGCGTTGCGGGTATCCGGATTCGCGGCGATTGAAGAGCGCGGCGTGGTAAAGATCGTTCCCGAGACTGACGGCAAGACTTCCGGCGCCCTGGTCGACCGAAGCACGCAGGTGGCGGGCGACCGCATCATTACCCAGGTATTCACCCTGCAAAACGAAAGCGCCTCGCAATTGGCGCAAGTACTGCGGCCTTTGGTGGCGCCGAACAACTTTATCGGCGCCTATCCCGGCAGCAACGTGCTGGTGATCGCCGACTATGCGAGCAACGTAAACCGCATCGCCAAGATCATTTCGTCGATCGACGTTCCGGCCGGCGCTGAGATGCAGGTCATCAAACTGCAATATGCGAGCGCAGTCGATGTCGTCAATCTGATCAAGAGTCTGATGCCCGAGACCAATGCCAACCC
>JANMZU010000108.1:0-4703 GCA_031383585.1 Betaproteobacteria bacterium | reverse complement strand
CCCAGGTGTTTTGCGACTCGTGAAGCTTCCACATGCTCGCTCTGCGAGGTGTCGGCGGAGCGATCACCATGAAGAAAGCCAAGATTAAAGGTTTCGATCGGCTTACCCGTGATATCGGTCATCAGCGCGGCAACCACGCTTGAATCAATGCCGCCACTCACAAACGCGCCAAGCGGCACGTCAGCAACCAGCATTGACTTAACGGAGCGACGCAGCTCGCTATCCAGTAGCGACAGTGATTCCGCTTCGTCCCATGCGGGCTTATTGCTGTAATCGAGATTCCAGTACTGCCATATTTTCAGTTCGCCATTCTGTAGCCGCAGCGCATGCGCTGCCGGCAATTTGTAAACGTGCTTGTAGATGGTCAGTGGCGCCGGGATGTACTGGCACTCCAAAAACAGGCTCAAGGCATCAAGATCGATCTGCTTCGGAATCCCCGGGTGCTCCAGCAGCGCCTTCAGTTCGGAGGCAAACGCGAATAGCTTGCCGTCCCAATAATAGTGAAATGGCTTGACGCCCAAATGGTCGCGAGCGGCGAATAGCGATTGTCTGTCTGCGTCCCAGGCGGCGAACGAGAACATGCCTTGTAGCTGGGTCAGCGCAGCATCTTGCCAATGGTCGATCGCCTGAAGCGTTACCTCCGTATCGCCCGCAGTCCGAAACACACGGCCGGTTGCCTGAAGTTGCTGGCGCAATTCGCGATAGTTGTAAACCTCGCCGTTATAGACAATGGTGTGGCGGCCATCTGCTGTACTCATCGGCTGCAAGCTGGACGCAATATCGATCACGCTGAGGCGACGGTGTCCCAAGTAGACCGGGCCACGCTGGAAATAACCCTCGGCATCCGGCCCACGGTGCGCGAGCCGCCGGTTCATGCGGCGTATTACCTCATTCGGCTCGGTAGTTGCGCCCGCGAGATCGACGAAGCCGCTCAGCCCACACATGATTGGTGATCGCTATATAACATCGTGGAAAGGGCTGGTTTTCGTGGGAAGTGATTCACGGCGCGGAGCGAGAGATCGGCCAGTTGGCGCAATCGTGAGTGTACTTGACGCAGCGCAGAACGCTGTTGAACAGTTAATCAGAAAACAACTGCTTCACGCAAACCAAAATAAATGCAAAACTCATTGACTGGCGCGGCGTTTCAGGTCTTTTGCGCCTGGTAACCGCACCAGTGCTAGCGTTATACCTTTCGTGTCGCGGAGATTGCTTTCATGATGAAGGCTTTGCGGTCGGCCTGACCTTCAATTTCATCGGCGATGATAAGATAAAGCTCACCCTCGTCGCGCGCCTTCATTGCTGCCTTTTTTACAATTACGCGAGCGATCGCACCGATATGCTGCGCGAGGCGTTTTTCAGCTCGTTCAAGAACGGCGATATCAAATCGCGCAGAAGCGAGCTGTGTGGAAACTTCAGCGCGGTCGTCACCTGGCGGTGGAGACGCTGGCTGACGCAGGGTTTCTTTCATCCGCTGGGTAAAGTTGCCTCGCTCACCGTCGTCATCGATATCACGCGCCACTGCCTCAACAACGGCTTCAATACTGGTGTTGTTTTTTGCAGCCTTTCGCACCAGCACGGCGGCTAGCGGCCCGATAAATTTTGCCAGCTCGGACTCAACCTCCTTCAATTTCGCCGTGTTGATCGGTACGGAAGCGGGTTGCTCTTGCACGGCTGGAACTGTTCTGGTGTATGGCGTGGCAGTTGGTGACCCAAGCGGCTGGGTTCGATCAAGATCAAGATAACTCGGCGTGTCGCTCGCAGCCACGCTTTGGGACGCCGAGGCCGCGACGCTGCGCAATCGCCTCAACAGTTCTTCGCTCGATTGCGGGCGCTGCAACTCATCGGGTTTTAGCGCCCAATCGATGGTTTGCAGGAACTCACTGGAATAAAGCGCCGGATCACCGACATCTTCGGCACGCGGCTGCGGATCGTTCTTAAGTCGCGCAGTGGCGTCAACTGGCTTTTTGCCGGTAACCATCCAGTACATGACGCCACCAATGGCGTAGAGATCGGTCCATGGACCCTGCGCGCTGGATTCGCTGTATTGCTCCACCGGCGCATAGCCCGGACTAACGACGGCGGTCAGATCGCGACCGCCACTGGTCGATCGCGCTGAGCCGAAATCGAGCAACACCGGGCTGCCATCTTCACGAATGTAGATATTGCTGGGCTTCACGTCGCGGTGCAGATAGGTCGTACGGTGAATCGTGCCCAGCCCGTCGATCAAGGGCAGGGCAATTCTCTCGATTGCTGCTTGCGGCAGCGGGCGCCGCGTACGCATCCAGTCAGTCAGTGAGGCGCCTTGCACAAACTCCATCACCATATAGGCGGTGGCATTAGCCTGAAAAAAGCGCATAACACGAACGATGTTCGGGTGGCGAAACGTAGCCAATGTTCGGGCTTCGTCCAAAAAACGCGTCAATCCCCACTGGAACGTCTCACGATTACTTTCCGCGGTCGGTCTTATCGACGTGTCGTCTTCGCTTTCACCGCCTCGCCTCGCAATATCAGTCGGAAAATACTCCTTGAGGGCAACCGGCAAATTTAGGTTTTGATCGGTCGCTAGGTAGGTAAGCCCGAATCCGCCGACGCCGACCAGCTTGTCGATGACGTATTCATTGATCAAATGGCCATCTGGCAAACTTTGAACAGCATTCGGCATATTCAAATACGCGTCAATTGTCTAGGCATTATTCTTCAATGAGCGAAATGGCTTTTTGCAAGCTGCGGCGCATGCGATTGAATGATTTGGCCAGCAGCGCCATTTCGTCACGGCCCTTGTCTGGAAACTCAGGAATGTCCATATTGCCGGTGCTGATTTCATTGGCCGCTTCTGACATGTCCGTGATCGGCCGCACGATCAGCAATGACAGCATCACATTCAGGATGACAAACAACACCACGAACACGCCTGTGAGTGAGGCCATGAACGTGACAAACGCGCGATTGGCATTTTCAATCGGCAACGACATCGGTACTGATACGACTTGGGCGCCGATAATTTCATTTAGCTTCCAACCAAAACCGTTGTTGCTGCCGTACTTCGCCGTCATCGCAGCAGGTGCTTTGTCCGGCGTGCTATGGCAAGTCAGGCAGCCGTCCTCGACAATCTTTATCGGCCAAGCCAAATAGAGTGACGGCCCGGCCGCCGACATGCGCGTGCCACTAAGCTCGGTCTTTGTTGCGTCGCTCCGAAAGGCGTTTACGAGATCAGCTTCCCATTCCACCGCCCGGTCACGCAGATTGGTCGGATTGAGAACGGCTTCTTTGTAGTTGTAATCAGCATATTTCTTGCGCAGCCCGTTCATCATTTCCGTTGCGGCAAACGCGGGCACAGCCTGCGGAAGAAAGGTATCGGGCTGATAGTCCAAATGCGGGCTAATTTGCTTTTGGGTGTAGTCGCGCATGGAAAGCGTCGCTTCCATGATCAGGCCAGCATTGCGGAATACTTCGTCCTTCGCATTTTTCTGAAGCAGCGTATAGGAAACATAGCCGGTTACGGCGAGACCGAGCGTGAAGACGATCAGCAACACAAGATTGAATTTTGTTCTTAGACCCATGGAAGCACCCTTGTTATATGTAATTGCTGCAATACGGAATTTACTCTATTCCGGATGTCGCTCAAAGACACTTCTTGCGGAAAACTCACAAAACAGTCAACTGTTCAACTTGACGATTAAACTATAAATATATACAGTTCAATCGTCAATTTTTTCCCATCTCTGCGAGTTTCACGCCGGGTAAGGCTTTTCATGTCATTAAAGACTACCAACGTTGCCTCAGGAGTGCGCAGAGATCAACCATATAAGGGTAGGGGTGCGTCGCTAAATTTGGAAGGGCGCTTTGAGAAATGGCAGCGTGAATGCTTTGACGATGGCTGGGAGGCGCACGAAAATGAGCAAGAAGATCCACCGCCAAAAACCATTGTCACTCATGAGCAAGCCAAGAGCATTATCAATCCGGTTAATTCGCCTGATATTCCCTTTCGTTATTCATTAAATCCTTACCGTGGCTGTGAACACGTTATGTGGAATTCCCGGCGCAGGAAAATTTCGGGGCTGAACATGGGTGCAGGTGTGAGCAGACTATTTTGCGGAAGTTAATATTAAAAGAGTTGCGAATATGTTTATATTGTTACTATCTTCACTTGAATAATGAATTAGCGAGTGACATTTTGTTCTCGCCATTGCAAGTGTGCGGAGATGGGTATGAACACTTTCTTGAACTCTGATTTGAGATTGGTTAAGTCAAGTGTAGAGCTAGAAGTTGTGGCAATAGGACAGCCGGCGTTCTTTCAGTATTGGGCGAATGCGGTCGATGTTCTTGTCGAGCCGACCATCTTTGTGTACGAAACCTTCTGCCGTAACGGAGGTACTCCAAGCCGAAATACCTGGGCTGCGGCGGCATATGATTTGTTGACCTGGTTTCAGTGGTGTCAGGCTAAAGGCATCAATTGGTGCGACTCGACCGAAGCCGATAGAAGGCAATTCTGCGACGACTATAAGGGGTCAATAAGCCCAAGCGGAGAAAATTACTCTGAGTCTTCCATCAACAGAAAACTAACTATCGTCAGAAGGTTCTATGAGTTCGCCGCCATGGAGGGTTGGTATCGAAGAGATATGGGCGACTCTTTATACGAAGTCGGATTAGTGAGCAGGCCAATTGATAGCGATGCATTGGCGCACACACGAGCATCTAATAGC
>JANMZU010000063.1:0-3936 GCA_031383585.1 Betaproteobacteria bacterium | reverse complement strand
CTAGCCCATCGGTAAACACGGCGTCCGTCGCGCCCCGGGATTCATCTTGGCGCATCACAAGCTGGGCGTTCATTGCGGCGGACGTTGTCGATGATGCGGAAAAGGTGATCGTGCGCATAGAGGTACCTGGTATGCGCCGTGACGACTTCAATGTTGAGCTGAATGGCGATGTGCTGATTGTCTCGGGTAAAAAGCACATCGACAGCGAAGTGGCCGAGGGCCGCTGGCGCAGCGTGCAATGTGCATATGGTAGTTTCCGACGTGAGGTAGCTTTGCCGGTGTCAGTGAGAGCTGACAAGACCACGGCCAGTTACCGCGATGGCGTGCTGCGCATCGAATTGCCTAAGCGCGAAGAGGCACGTACCCGGCGCATCGCCGTACAGGTCGCCTGACAAGCTGATTTGACCTCACGCAAGCAGCCAGCCCCTCCGATAGGGGGGGTGAGGCTTGCGTAACTGATAGAAGAATTGACGTGTCAGTAGCGTGGACGCGGCTTGCGAGCCAAAAGCGGTTCGGAAGCCGCGCCGTTTGTCGAGTTTCATGCATAAAAGTTTTCATCGGTCCGGTTGATAACTGCGCTTGTCGATACATCTTCCGATGTCAGTTGCCCGGTGGCAACGCCGCTCGGTTGATCGCCTCAAGCGACATATAGAACGAGGCAATATGCAGCGACTGGGAAAACGCTCCCTGCCTGATCATCGTCTTGATATCGGCGATGCTGGCCAATTCGGCAACAATTTCCTCGGTTGTATCGAGCTTCTGCGCGCCTTGCGAACTCAACCCACCAGCCAGAAATAAATGAATCGAGTTAGTTTGCCGGGCTGGGTTTGCGAAAACCTGTCCAATCTTGCGCCAGTCCGTCGCTATATAGCCGGTCTCTTCCTTTAGCTCGCGCTTTGCTGCGGCCAGCGGCGATTCGCCCGCATCTACAACGCCGCCCGGCAGTTCAGCGCACACAACTGCCGCCGCGTGTCGGTACTGCCTGACGATGACCACTTTGCCGTCATCATCCTGCGCGAAAATGTGCACCCAGTCCGGCTCTTCGACAACGTAATACGGATCGATTACCTGACCATTGGCAAGCTCGCAGGTATCGGCGCGAAGTTTCATCCACCGGTCACGGACAATCCATTTTGAGATGATTCGGCGCCAAGCGTACATTTATGTCCTTCCAAAAAAACTCGTGATGGGCCCCACCGCAATTGACCTGTGCAGATTTAGGCCGCGAGATTGAGAACCACGTTGAAGAAGCTTGGCGAAACCGATTTGAAATCCGTATTGCAATAGGTAGGGCGGGTAAAGGTGCATTGCGTTTCTTGTCCCACTGGTTGCTTGCGGCATCGAGAACGTCCAGCCGAAATCCAAAGACAAGAGATTAGGCCAGCAGCCTCGCGTCAACTGTTGTTGGACGGGAGCCTAGTGGCGCGCAACCAGCTTGAGGCATCCATGCCGCTCATAGGACGCCCAATCACGAAACCCTGGCCTTCGTCGCATCCCAGCGACTGCAGCGTTGCTCGCACTTGCTCGCTCTCAATACCTTCGGCAACGACTGACAGGCCCAGATTGTGTGCAAGATTGACCGTAGATTCGACAATAGCCGCGCACTTCGTGTTGGTTAACATATGCAAAACGAATGACATGTCGATTTTGAGCGAATTGAGGGGCAAGCGCATGAGATGTGAAAGCGACGAATAGCCGGTGCCAAAGTCATCGATCGATAAGTGGACGCCCATGGCATGAATTCGCGTTAGCACCTGCGTTGCCCGGATCGGGTCGGCGATCAATGCGCTTTCAGTAATTTCGAGCTCAAGTTGCGCCGCAGGCACATTGTGTTTTTCCAGCAAGCGGCGAATTTGGTCCGGGCAGGCATCATCCATCAAGTGTCTGGCGGATAGATTCACCGCCATCCGCAACACGTATCCCTCCCGGCACCAAGCGCTCAACTGCGCCAAAGCTTGATCCAATACCCACAGCGTCAGCGGCCGAATCACATCGGACAATTCGGCTAATGGAATGAACCGCCCAGGCTGTAACAAGCCCAATCGGGGATGACGCCATCGCGCGAGCGCCTCGAATCCAGTCGGAACGCCAGTCTCTAAAGTCACCTTCGGTTGATACTCCAACTCGAATTCTCCGAGCCGGACCGCGATGCCGATTTCACCAATGAGGGCGAGCCGCTCGCGCGAGTTGGAGTCGTCGCTGCCATCGTAGACAGAGTAGCCATCTCCACGGCGTTTTGCCACGTACATGGCAACATCGGCGCGTCGCACCATCTCGTTGGCATTGGTGCTTTCCCCAGCAAGCACGGCGATGCCGACGCTAGCTCCGACTTCAAGACGATAGTCCTCGATGTCAAACGGGGCAACTAAAGCTGCCAATACTCGCGATGCGACAACTTCAGCCACACTGGTGTCAGAGAGTTCACCAAGCCATACTGCGAATTCATCACCTCCCAAGCGGGCGACGACCCCCCTGCACGTGTCGCCCGCGTCGTTTTCGGCGACAAGGCGTTTTGCTAATTTGACCAACAAACGATCGCCCACGGCGTGCCCGAGCGCGTCATTAATTTCCTTGAATCGGTCCAAATCAATCAGTAGCAACGCACTGCAGGTGCCTTTGCGGTGTTCAATTGAGTAGTTGATTTCGCGTTCTAGCGCGGCGCGATTCATAAGGCCAGTCAACAGGTCATGCGTTGCGCGGTGCTCCAGAGCAAGCAGATGTTTACGCCGTTCCAGCTCCGCAGCTGCGCGCGCGGCGAAGATCTGCAACATGTGCACGGTGGTGCCGCCCTGTTCAAGAGGGCGCGTGAACAGTGCGGCAATCAGTCCAAGCGCTTTACCCGACGAGTCCGTCAGTGGCGCACCGACATATGCCTCGATGCGCTTTGTAGTCAACGCTTCGTCGCGAGGAAACAGCCGGGCAACATCCCGCGGGTATGCGCAAATTCCACGACCGAGCACAGATTCACACGGGGAACCATCAAGCGCATAGGCAAAATTGGGTGCTGCTCCAGTTTTTTTCTGAACATCGATGGTGTGAACGTGGGTACGATCGACGCTGTCCAGCTCTCCCACAAATACCATGTCTGCGTCGAGTGCACGCGCCAGACACTCCACCAGCGTCCGAAAAAACCCTTCGCCACTGGCCGCGCCAACGCTCTGTGCGATGTCATATACCAAACGCTCCTGCCGCCTGCTCGCAGTGACGTCGCGGCTGGTGGTAATCAAGCAAGTCTCACCGCTCAATTCAATTCTCTCGCTGGATATTTCGAAGCTGCGGATCTCGCCAGATTTCAGACGCAGTTCTGCTTCCAGTCCACGTACACTGCCCGTGCTCGTACCGCTCGCAAGCCACGACACGCGCTGTTCTTCTGACACCCAAAGATTGAATTCCCGCGCGGTGCGCCCGACGACTTCAGCGGCGCTATAGCCGGATTGATGCTCAAAACTCTCATTGACCTCAAGGACGACGGCATCCCTGAGTCGGGTAATAACCATCCAGTCCGGACTTAGCCAAAATACGCGCGAAAATTGATCCTCGGAAGCACTCAGACGGCTCTGGGTCTCGCGTCGTTGATTATTTTCCAGTGCTAATGCAACTAGGTCCGCAATCGAACCCGCGAACTGCTGTTCGTCGGGCGCCCAATCGCGACGTTCATTGACTGATTCAATACAGATGACGCCGCGATTTTCTCCTGCGTACCAGATTGTCGCGTCGAGTATCGAGCGTCGCGTCGTGTCTTCTTGTTCATTTGCGAGCTCTGTCGTGCGCGGATCGATGTGGACGTCAACGGCGTTGATCACGCGGTTTCGTCGCAAGGCCTCGAAATAGACAGGATAGTCCGCTGCCAACAGTTGCTTGCCTGAGCTATGGCTATCGCGGATACGATCATATCCGTCTGCGAGCTCAAGATAATCGCGGTTTGCGGTAAACCGC
>JANMZU010000026.1:0-2726 GCA_031383585.1 Betaproteobacteria bacterium | reverse complement strand
TTTGAACACGTCGGACCGCCGCTACAGCAGGCTTTTGACAACCTTTATGGCCTGCTCAAACCCGGCGGTGCGGCAGTGTTCTCAGTCCCGTTTTCCCTCGAGAAAGAAACCAGGGAGCACTATCCCAACTTACATAGATTTGCAGTCTCGCAAGAGCCGGACGGCGGGTGGGTACTCAATAACGAAACGGCGACCGGCGAGCTTGAGCAATTTCGCAATCTAGTTTTTCATGGGGGCCCTGGCAGCACCTTGGAAATGCGTGAATTTTCGCTGCCGGCACTCAGACGCCATTTCGATGCCGCAGGCTTCGTCGATTTTCGCGTTCATAGCGAGGCCGTGTTTGAGCACGGCATTTTTTGGCCAGTCCCGTGGGGCATCACGATTTCAGCGCTTCGCGCGCATGGCTGAAACTCGTCATGGCAGGCTGATGGTTTTGGTGCAGAAGCAGCATTGGCGGACCTCACAGGCGATAAGTACTCCGAGAGCCGCTAATTTGCTGGACTTTCGGCCCCTAAACTCTCACGTCGGACAGAACGCCTGCCAGCGCTGCCCGCGCAGCCTTTCTCGAAAACCATCCCTCAATATTGTCCAGCCCGCCCTGGCGCAGGCGGTACCACAGCGCCTCATCCGAGTGAAGCCGGATGATGGCATCGGCAAACGCCTCGGGATCATCTGCGACCAGAACATTTTGTTCGTCTGACAGATACATTCCCTCAACTGATACACCGGTCGCGACAACTGGCAGCCCATATTGCATCGCCAGGTTAACCTTGCCTTTCACTCCCGCCCCGTAACGCAGGGGCGAAATCGATAGCCTCGCCGCGTGGTAATGCGCGCTCACGTCCGGCACATAGCCAGCGATGACAAAATCTGCGGACGCAAAGCGCTGTAATGCAGGCGGCGCGTTGCTGCCGATGACGGTGGTCACTAATCCCGGATGCTTATCCCGCAGGATCGGCAACACGTTCTCGACGTACCACGTCACTGCATCAAGGTTAGGTGGATGCCGGAAACCACCGATGAAGAGAATGCCGCTGCGCTCGGCAAATGATGCCGGGCCGGGCATCGGCACATGAATGTTTGACACGATTTGCACGTTTGCGCGCGGCGCCAGCGCACGCAGCAACTTCTGCTCGACAGGACTGACGACCAGCGTCACGTCAGCGGCATTGACTAAATCGAGCTCGCTATCCCGCATTTTGCGTGCAGCCGCGCGCAGCGTGCTCTCATCGGCGAGCACCGCCTGCCGCTCGGCGCGCAGGAAATGCAGGTCAACAGTATCAAATATTACCTTTGCGTTCGGCGCGCAGCGTTTGACAACCGGCATGTACGGACTTGCGACAGTTTCCCTGGAAAGCATGATGACGTCATGCTCTGCGCCATGTTGCTCGAGGTAGCGAACGATGGTGGATATGTACGGGTGATGCAGCACCTCGACGCCAAGCGCCTGGATGTCGGCGGCATACGGCAGGCGGTATTCCAGATTGGATGCGACAAACGTCACTTTGTGGCCCAAGCCGCGCATCAGGCCCAGCATTTCAAACATCCGCAACGAGCCGGAATCCTGGTCCGGCGTGAGCATGCATGCGTCAATCACCAAAATTCGCTCGGCCGAATAACGGTCACGTTCCAGTTGCGGAGACACACCGTTGGGGCTATGCGAGGCCAGCACTTTAGCCCAGCGTTCGGCGAAGGTGCCCTGATTGATCACCTGGTGACGCTTGATGCCCTTGTTGACGTCGGTACCGGAGCTTTGGCCTTCAAAATGAATGACTACCGCATGCGGCTGATATAACACTTTCTTTCCGGCTTCACGTACCCGAAAGGCAAGGTCCGTGTCTTCATAGTACGCTGGCATGTAGGCCTTATCGAACCCACCCAATGCATTCCAGAATTCGCGCTTGATCAGCAGGCAGGCGCCCGAGCAATAGTCGACTTCGCGAACGAAGTTGTACTCGGGCTTTGCCGGATCGTCGCCGCGTCCGACATTCCACGCCGAGCCATCTCGCCAGACGATGCCGCCCGCTTCCTGCAATCTGCCGTCCGGGTAAATGAGTTTTGCACCGACCAGACCGGTGTCGGGAAATTGATCGTAGACGGCTGCCATTTTTTGCAGCCAATCCCCGGTGAGGATTAAATCGTTATTCAGAATAACGACGTACTCACCCCTGGCTAAAGTAGCACCATGGTTGCAGCTCGCCAGGAATCCCAAGTTGGCCGCATTGCGGATCAGGTTGATACCGCTAACGGCTCGCAGTGCTTCAGCGGCTGGCTGCAATGAGCAGTCATCGATAACGAGCACTTCGATGTCCAGGTGCTTACAGGTTTCCGCGATGCTCTTCAGGCATGTGTACGTCACCAAATGCTGGCCGTAAACGGGGATAACAAGTGAGTACCTGGGTGTCGCCGACGATTTAATCGTGAGCGGCTCAATGGTGTCTTCGACGACTTGGATCGTCGTTGTTAATTGCGGCGGCATTTTCGGCCTTGTGAAGCGCGACTTGACACGCGACGCCAACGCGCCCAACCCCTCCTCCTTAAGGGTTTGTCGCGCCATCACAACGTCTCGTGGCAAGCGGCGTAGCGCACCACCGAGCTCAGTAAAGCGGGCTCTCTGATCCCGCGCCCAACTGATTGCAGCTCGCAAAGGACCCGTAGCCCGCCAGGATGTGCTGGAACTTATTTTACTGAAGGCCGTTCGCGCCGCATCGCGTTCGCGTTCCAGC
>JANMZU010000017.1:0-2782 GCA_031383585.1 Betaproteobacteria bacterium | reverse complement strand
ACTGGAACTAGCGCCAATGTCCGACAAGCCCTTCCTCGCTGATGTGCAACTGCTCCGTCAACGCGCCCGGCGGCATATCGCCGATGATGCGACGGTCCAACGGCTACGGGAAATCCTCGCGGGCGGAGAACTGCATGCCCGCAAAGTGTCGGACCTGATTGAAGGTTTGTCGGCCTGGACGCGCATCCCTGACGCCAGCCGCGGTTTCGAGCAAGCCGACCTATAGAAGTTGAGAGCCGGTTCCCCTCGCCCGGCCCTCTGCCAGCCGTCAAGTGTTCCGTTGTCCTGAGAGAGCGGTAACAAATGCGGAGAGATGAATAGCGACATCATCGTTCCGGATAAATAGCTAGAAAGCGATCAACAAACCTATGTTCCGTAAGCTTTTTCGTTGGCGAACCATCCTGAACGGCCTTGGCTTGTTGCACGTAGTGGCTGCCGACGAAAAACCGTTGAGAGCGGAGCTGCTCGGCGCCGGTCAGATGGAGCAGTTTGGCAAAA
Organism: Betaproteobacteria bacterium; assembly: GCA_031383585.1. GTDB lineage: Bacteria > Pseudomonadota > Gammaproteobacteria > Burkholderiales > Usitatibacteraceae > UKL13-2. Next base: position 2,284 of record JANMZU010000017.1, on the reverse strand, counting down.
CGCTGGCCGCTTCACACCAGCTGTCGCCGACCAGAAGTCGAGATCGCTTGCTGCCGCGTCTGGCGGCAAATGAAGACGTACTGATCAATGTCTGCAATCAGCTCACCGATGCCGTAGTGGCAAATCGGCGCATCACGCCTGCTGCCGAATGGCTGCTGGATAATTTCTATCTTCTCGAAGACCAGATTCGCACCGCCAAACGGCACTTGCCCAAGGGCTACAGCCGGGAGCTGCCACGGCTGGCCCGCGGCCTGTCGGCGGATCTGCCGCGCGTTTATGACATCGCGCTCAAGACGATCTCCCACGGCGACGGACGGGTCGATCCGGAAAGCCTTAGCCGCTTCGTCGTCGCCTATCAAACCGTCACCCCCCTCAAGCTGGGCGAGTTGTGGGCAATCCCGATCATGTTGCGGCTGGCATTGATCGAGAACCTTCGTCGCGTGGCGGTGCGGGTGGCCGACGGCATGCGCGACCGCGATCTGGCTGCCTTCTGGGCCGATCAAATGACCGAGATCGCTGAAAAGGACCCAAAGAATCTCATCATCATTGTCGCCGACATGGCGCGTTCGAGCCCGCCGATGACCACGCAATTCGTGTCGGAGTTCGCGAGGCGGCTGCAGGGCCAGAGTGCCGCGCTGGCGCTGCCGCTGACCTGGATCGAGCGGCTGCTCTCAGAGTCGCAACAGACCATAGAACAGCTGGTACAGGCCGAAAACCAGAAGCAGGCCGCTGCCCAGGTTTCCATCAGCAACAGCATTGCCAGCCTGCGCTTCCTGAGTGGCATGGACTGGCGCGAGTTTGTCGAAAAAATGAGTCTGGTCGAGCACACGCTGCGCGGCGATCCGCAAGGCGCCTATGCAAAAATGGATTTTGCGACACGCGATCGCTACCGCCACGCCGTGGAGCATACCGCCAAGCGCAGCCCGCTGAGTGAATTGGAGGTCGCTGAGGCAGCGATTCAATTGTCTATCGCGAGCGTCATTGCCAGCCAAACCGACAGCCGCCGCGCACACGTTGGCTTCTATTTGGTCGATGACGGCTTGCCGTTGCTGGAGCGCGCGGTGGAGTACCGGAACTCGCTGCGTGACAGGCTGAAAAGACGTTGCGGTAACATGCCGATATTGCCATACATTGCGGCCATCGCGCTGTTCACGCTGCTGTTGACAGCCGGTGTCCTGGTGCGCGTTCACTGGACGACTATCGCGAGCTGGACTTTCATTGTGATGGCCGTGCTGTTGCTGCTGGCGACGAGTCAATTCGCCATGGCTCTGGTCAACTGGCTTGTGACGTTGCTGGTAGCGCCGAATCTGTTGCCGCGCATGGACTATTCCAAGGGTATTCCCACTGCGTCGCGGACGCTGGTGGTGGTGCCCACCATGATCACCAGTCGTCATGCCGTCGAAGATCTGGTCGAGGCACTGGAAATCAGATTTCTGGCCAATCGTGATGACAATCTGCACTTTGCGCTGCTCACTGATTTTCTGGATGCGGCCACTGAGGTGCTGCCTGAAGACGAGGAGCTCGTAGGGCTGGCGGCAGAGCGCATCCTGGCACTGAACGATAAGTACAGTAGCGCTGGCGCGGACCACTTTTTCCTGCTGCATCGGCCACGGCAGTGGAATGCTGGCGAGGCCAAATGGATGGGCTACGAGCGTAAGCGCGGCAAACTTGCCGACCTGAACGCACTGTTGCGCGGCGGCACGAGTGCCTTCTCGCGGCTCGCGGGCGAACCCGCTGTGCTTGCCTCCGTCAAATATGTCATCACGCTGGATACCGACACCCAGTTGCCACGAGATTCGGCGCGGCAGTTTGCAAGCGCCATGGCGCATCCGCTCAATCGTGCCGAGTTCGACGCGGCGAGCGGCTGTGTCAAGCATGGCTACGGCATATTGCAACCGCGTGTCGCTGTCAGCATGCCAGCGACCGACCAGTCAAGATATGCGCGGCTGTTTGGCAGCGAACCCGGCATCGATCCCTATACGCGGGCCGTGTCCGACGTCTACCAGGATGTATTCGGCGAAGGTTCTTTTGTCGGTAAGGGTATTTACGACGTTGATGCTTTTGAACAATCTTTGAAGGGTCGCTTTCCTGAAAACCGCATTCTCAGCCACGATCTGCTGGAAGGCTGCTACGTGCGTTCGGCGCTATTAAGCGATGTGCAGTTGTATGAAGAATATCCCTCACGCTACAGCGCCGATGCGAGCCGCCGCCATCGCTGGATACGCGGCGATTGGCAAATCGCCTCTTGGTTGTTGCGGCGCGTGCCTGGCAACGGTGTGGACGA
>JANMZU010000952.1:0-4438 GCA_031383585.1 Betaproteobacteria bacterium | reverse complement strand
CTCTAGCACCACCTTTTTTCGTTACTGTCACACCGTAGTCCGCACCCACTGCCAACGCGGTGCCGAGCGCAACGCTCTTTAACGTCGGCTGCTCCCTGATGGCCTGCGCGGCATTCGTGCAATAGGTCAGGAACACATCGGCCTTGCCGGTGGCGACCAATTCGCCATAGACATTGCGGCCAGCGGTCGGCGGCGGCGAATCACGCCCGCCTGTCAGCTTGAGCGCCTTGGCATCGAGTTTGGCGAAAGCACCCGCGCGGATTTTTTCAGCGCGCTCAAACACCATCCAGGCGTAGTCGCCGGACGGATCGGCCTTTGGTGTGGAGGTTCCCAGTTTGATCGCAGGATCAAGTATGAGGTCGAGCAGAGTGTCCGCCGTTACCGTTATCTTTGGCGCATGCAAGGCACATATATCGTTACGGGCAAATATCTTCATGTCGTTCGTTAGCCCGGCCTTTGCAAGCGTCGCTGGATGCTCGGTATTGGCGGATGCGAATACCTCTGCCGCCTCGCCCATTTCAATGCGCTCTTTCAGGAGGCCCGATGCACCGAACGTGAATATAATCTTCACGCTGCCGGCGGGCTCCCAAACCTTCGCGATATCCGTCAACACTGAACGCAAGCTGCCTGCCGCGTACACGTTAACCTGTTCCGCCGCAGCCGCGTGATTTGCAATCGACAAGCTTGTCGCCAGGACAATTGATCGCAGGCCACCCATCACGCGGCCTTCTTCAACGCCACGTAGTTCGGAAAAAACAACTGCTGGCCCTCTATCTTGTAAGCCGCAATCGCAGCCTGTCCTTCAGCCGACGTAAGCCATTCAATGAACTGCATCCCCATGTCTTTTTTCACGTGCGCATGTTTGGCCGGATTAACCAGCATGACGCCGTACTGGTTAAACAGTTTCGTATCGCCCTCCACCGCGATGGTCAGCTCGCCACGATTCTTGAATGACAACCAGGTACCGCGATCGGTAAAGACGTAGGCGTTCATGGCGCTCGCGGTATTTAGCGTTGGTCCCATGCCGGAGCCGGTCTCGCGATACCAGGTGCCCTTGCCTGTCTGTGGATCAATATCAGCCGCTTTCCAGTAACGCAGCTCAGCCGCATGCGTGCCACTCTTGTCGCCGCGCGAGGCAAAGGGTGTCTTGGCCGCCTCAATTTTCTTTAGCGCAGCGATGACATCCGTGCCCGTCGTTTTGGCCGGATCGCTTTTCGGGCCGACAATCACGAAGTCGTTGTACATCACCTCGCGCCGGTCGATGCCAAAGCCTTCCCCGACAAATTTCGCTTCGGCGACTTTGTCATGAACGAAAACCACATCGGCGTCGCCTTTCTTCGCGGTGGCTAATGCCTGGCCCGTACCTTGCGCGACGACGCGCACATCAATGCCGGTCTTTGCCTTAAAGAGCGGGAGGATGTGCCCGAACAGGCCGGAGTCTTGTGTGGACGTGGTTGATGCGACGACGATAAATTTGTCTTGCGCGTGTGTCATGCCGGCACCGTTCAAATGCGACACCGTCAAAGCTGTCATACCGAGAAGTGCAGCGACGAGGAATCTGCTTTTCATTGCTAAATGCAACAGCAGATTTCTCGCTTTGTTCGAAATGACAGTGATGTGTTTTGCACTCTCGACATTGGTCACAGCATTGCACTTCACCATAGTAATTCTCCTCGTATGAATGCCGCCGCTTCGGGCGATTGGGGTTGCTGAAAAAAGATGTCGGCTGAAGTGTCTTCAACCAGCCGGCCGTGATGCAAAAACAGCACGCGGTCCGCGATGCGCTTGGCCTGGCCAAGATCGTGCGTGGTCATGACGATGGTGGTGCCTTGCGCGTGGATGGCAGTGATGGTTTCCTCGATGGCCCTTGTCGCCGCCGGATCAAGGCTCGCTGTCGGTTCGTCCAGAAACAGTACTTCAGGCTGCAGCGCCCAAGCCCGTGCGAGCGCAATGCGCTGCTGTTCGCCGCCGGAGCAAAGTCGCGCCGCCCGATCAGCCAGATGCACGAGGCCGACACGCTCCAGTGCCGCTTCTGCCGCGCGATGCACGTTTTCATGGCCCGTCAACTTCAACGCGAATTCCACGTTTTCACGCACCGACCTGCGCAGCATCACCGGGCGCTGAAACACCATCGCCTGCGAACGTCGCACCAAGGCCATGTCTGTATTCGACCATTTCACTGCGCCGGCGGTTGGTGTGAGCAAGCCGTGCAACAAGCGCATCAGCACACTTTTGCCTGCACCATTCGAGCCCATCACTATATTGCGCGAGCCGGATGTAATCGAGAGCGAGACTTCGTTCAAGACGGTGACGCCACCAGCTGCAAAACCAAGACGTTCGGCACTCAGTGGCAGGGCGCGAGGCGGATTCATCACTTCAGCCATGTTTTCTCATCGCCGTCGTCTTGATCATCTGCGCGACGAGATTGATGATCACCACCATCGCGATCAACACCACTCCGAGGGCCAGCGCCAACGGCAAATCACCCTTGCTGGTTTCCAGCGCAATGGCGGTCGTCATCACTCGCGTCACGCCATCGATATTGCCCCCGACAATCATCACCGCGCCCACTTCGGCGATCGCGCGGCCAAAACCTGCTAGCACCGCAGTGGTGAGCGTAAAGCGCATATCCCACAGCAAGGCGCGTATGCACTGGCCACGGCTGGCGTTGAGTGAAACGAGTTGCTCGCGGTATTCGCCCCAGGCGTCTTCGATCACCTGTCGAACCAGCGCCGCAATGATCGGAAATATAAGCAGCGCCTGCGCAATCATCATTGCCGATGGCGTGAATAGCATGCCGAGCGCACCGAGCGGTCCCGCACGCGACAGTAAAAGGTAAACCAGCAGGCCAACAACCACGGGTGGCAATCCCATCATACCGTTGAGCATGGCGATCACGCCTTGCCTGCCGGGAAATCGCGCCAGCGCCAGCCACGCGCCGAACGGCAGTGCCAATAGCGAAGCTGCCAGCACCGCGATACCCGACACCCGTAGCGAGAGCCCGGCGATAGAAAGCAGCGCACCATCGAATGATGCGATCAGCACGAAGGCGAGTGAGAAGCTTTGGGAAATTTCTTGCATGGCGGTCGTTGTACTGATGCCATTCTAGGGGCATACTTGCACTGATTCCGGCTCCCGGAACGCATGCATAACAACACACTAGAACACATAGGAATTTGCGATGTCTGCTCGACAGCTCATGAGCACCAAGGAAGTAGCCGACTATTTGCGACTCAAGGAGCGCAAGATCTACGATATGGTCGCCAACGAGGACATTCCGCATTCACGGGTGTCCGGCAAGCTGCTTTTTCCGCGAACGCTTGTGGATGAGTGGGTGCGGCAGAGCACCGCCGGTGCAGCACTGAACGCGCAGCGCAATGCCCCCGCCGTGATTGCAGGCAGCAGTGACCCGCTGCTTGAGTGGGCCGTACGCGAATCGCGCTGCGGGCTGGCCACGATGACTTACGGCAGCATGGATGGCATTGATCGAATGGTGGCCACGACGGCTTCCGCAGCGGCGATGCATATTCCAACCGCGCCGGGCACGACGGGTTCGAAGGGCGCACCGGGGGGGCCACGCGAAGACCGCAATATTGCACTGGTCAAAGATCGTCTCGCGCATCTCGACTGCGTGTTGTTGGAATGGGCCAAGCGCGAACAGGGACTGGTGGTCGCTGCTGGCAACCCACTAAAAATCAGCAAGCTATCCGATCTGAGGAAACCAAAGGTGCGGGTGATTCTGCGGCAGCCCGGCGCGGGTAGTTACCTGCTGTTTTTGCAATTGCTCAGCCAGCACGGCGTCAATCCCGATCAACTCAATCATGTCCAGCCATCCGCGCAAACCGAGACAGACATTGCTTCCGCCATTCTTGATGGGCGTGCCGACGCGGGACTCGCAGTACGCGCGGTGGCAAAGCAGTTCCATCTGGATTTCATTCCGCTCACGGTAGAACGGCTGGATATCGCGGTGCTGCGGCCGAGCTATTTTGATGCCCCTTGGCAGACATTGATGGCTTTCACTCGAAAGCCAGCGTTCCTGCGTTATGCAAAAACCATGGCGGGCTACGACATCAGCGACTTGGGAAAGGTTATGTGGAATGCATAGTCTTCTTTGCAGATGTCTTCTGCTGATCACCCTGGCGGTTACTGTTCAATTGGTAGAGGCAGTCACCTTCACCGACGCCGCTGGTCGCAAAGTCGAACTTCCCGCCAAGGTTGAGCGGGTCTACGCTGCCGGTCCACCGGCGAGCGTGGCGGTGTTCGCCATCGCGCCGGACAAACTCATCGGCTGGACGCGCGCCTTCCGGCCCAATGAGGCGGCATTTGTACCAAAGAAATACGCCGAGCTTCCCGAATTGGGGCGCCTTACCGGTCGCGGCAACACCGCCAACGTGGAAGTGGTACTGAAGATCAAGCCCGACATCATCATCGACATGGG
>JANMZU010000917.1:0-5338 GCA_031383585.1 Betaproteobacteria bacterium | reverse complement strand
AGAAATTAAGAATGGGAAGTTGTGATCTAGTCATTCTTAATTTCTTTGTAAAAATTTTCGCAGGGATTTAATTTTATTTCACCCTCTCTAAAACTGGTCTTTACACCGTTCTCTTCTGTCTCGAGTTTAATTTTATAAACTCCCGACTTTAGCTCATACAGACACTCCTGGTTTTTAGGTAAAATCTTTAATGATAAGGCACCAGGCTCATACAAATTTCGTCCATCAAAAACTACTGGCGATTTGAGCGAGGCCTTGACGGCCGCAAAATCCGGCGCGCGAAAAGTTTTCCATTCGGTCACGATCGCGAGCGCATCAGCACCGGTCAGCGCGTCCATCGGATTGTCGGCAAAGCTGACGTTTTGGTTCTCGGCCAACAGGTGCTTTGCCTCTGGCATCGCGACCGGATCAAACGCGACGATTTTTGCGCCGCGCCTTACCAGGTCTTCAATCAACACCAAGCTGGGTGCTTCGCGCATATCATCTGTGTTGGGCTTGAAGGCAAGGCCCCAAATGGCAATCGTGCGTTCAGAAAGATCTTCACCGAAGCGTTTGACGATCTTTTGCGTCAACACATGTTTTTGCGCGTAGTTAACTCTCTCCACCGCATCGAGCAGTTTTAGATTCATGCCAGCTGCGGTAGCGGTACGCTGCAGCGCCTGAACATCTTTTGGAAAACACGAACCGCCATAGCCGATGCCCGGATAAAGAAAATGGTAGCCTATGCGCGGATCTGATCCCATGCCCCGACGCACCGATTCAATGTCGGCACCAAGCAATTCGGCCAAAAGCGCCAGCTCATTCATGAACGAAATACGGGTCGCAAGCATTGCATTGGCAGCGTACTTGGTCAGTTCGGCGGAGCGTACATCCATCACCATCAGGCGGTCGTGGTTGCGTTGAAATGGCGCGTAGAGCGCGCGCATTGCACTGATGGCGTCATCGTTGTCAGCACCGATGACAATTCGGTCGGGGCGCATGAAGTCTTCAACTGCCGCGCCTTCCTTGAGGAACTCCGGATTGGACACCACAGAAAACTTGATGTCCTCACCTCGTTTTTTCAGCTCGTCCGCAATCGCTTCGCGCACTTTGTCGGCTGTTCCAACCGGCACCGTCGACTTGTCCATGATGATCTTTGGCGCGGTCATGAGTTTACCGACGTTGCGCGCAGCGGCAACAACATACTGCAAATCTGCAGAGCCGTCTTCGCCTGGTGGCGTACCGACTGCGATGATCTGTATTTCGCCGAATTCAACACCGACATGCACGTCGGTCGTAAATCGCAACCGTCCTGCGGCGACATTGCTCGCCACCATTTCCTTCAGGCCGGGTTCATAAATGGGAATGCCCCCCGAGTTCAACGTTTCGATTTTTTTTGCGTCGACGTCTACACACAACACATTGTTGCCGACATCGGCCAAACACGCGCCGCTGACGAGACCAACATACCCGGTTCCTATAACTGTGATTTTCATCTATTGACTTGTTGATTCTGGGAAAAAACTGGTTACGTGGTTGTAACAATCTGGCGTTGCGCAGCGATTTGCTGGTTGATCTCATTTAGCGTCGCCACTGGATCTTTCGACTGGGAAATGCTCCGACCGATCACAAGATAATCGGCGCCCATGCTGATTGCGTCAAGCGGCGTTAGTACCCGCTGCTGATCCCCTGCAGCATCGCCGTTGAGACGGATGCCCGGCGTGACCAGCAAAAACGCTGTACCGAAAGAAGCTTTCAAGCGTTTGGCTTCTTGCGCTGAGCAGACAATTCCGTCGAGTCCGCAGGACTTGGACAATGCGGCAAGACGCAACACGTTGTCGGCAGCACTTCCACTAAAACCGATCTCGGTCATTTCGGAGTCGGACAGGCTGGTGAGTACCGTGACACCAATCAGCAATGGTGCGGCATTCGCTGCATCGACAGCCTCGCGAGCGGCCTGCATCATGCGGGTGCCACCGCTAGCATGTACGTTCAACATCCAGACGCCCTGTGACGCCGCAATGCGACACGCACCGGCAACTGTATTGGGAATGTCGTGGAATTTGAGATCCAGAAACACATCGAATTGACGATTAATCAATGCGTCAACAACCTGCGGACCGGCGGCAGTATGCAATTCCTTGCCGACCTTTACTCGGCAAACAGCGGGGTCCAAGCGCGCAGCCATCTCGAGTGCGCTTTTTGAATCCGGGTAATCGAGCGCAACAATGACGGGTTTACTATTCAAGTTATCCCTTCCGTTTGCAATTTTGCCAAATGACGCTCCGAGCTATCGTATTCGGCAGTTCGACGCGGTGGAAACGTTTCCCAGCCAACGCAAGCAGGGCACTGCCAGTAGAACTGTCTGGCTTTGAATCCACAGTTGCCGCAGAGATAGACGGCAAGTCTGCTGGAATGTGTGTGAACCAGATCCTTCAGTACTTTGAGGTCCGCCTTTCGATCCTCTGGGGCAGCAAGCAGTTCCGCTTCGAGCATCCGGTCGAGACCCACTAGAGTTGGATTTTGCCTTAAATCTTCCTTCACCAGCTCGTATGCTGCCGTCGCACCTTTGCTATCGAGCGTTGCATGGAAAATCGCATTGAATAAATCCAGAGCGGGGTGTTTCTTCTGTAAATCGCTGAGCTCTTTCAAGCCGAGTTCGGCGTCGCCGATTGCCTCGAAGCTGACGAGCATCTGATCAGCGACTAGCCCAAGATATGCCGGGTTCTGTTGCTCAATTCTGCGCCAGACATTAATAGCTTCCTTGTGGTTCCCGCCCGCAGCCAACCATTCACATTTCAGTAAATTGGCACGAACGCATTTCTCGTTAGCGGCCAACGCGGCATTCAAGAATTCCTGCGCTTTTTGAGCATCACCTTTTTGATGCGCCTGGAGCGCCGATTCACAGAAGTAATTGGCAATTTCCTTGTCGAATTGCGTATCAACTCCGTCGGCCACTTTTATGCGCCCCGCCACTTCAATGGCCTTTTGCCAATCACGTTCCTGCACATAGATCTCAAGCAGAAGCGTTAGCGTCTGTAGCTTTTGTTTACCGCTTCCGGCGCCCTTTGCAGCGAGATCACAAAGGATGCGCTCAGCATGCTCCAGTAATCCGGCTCTCTGAAAATCAAGCGCCAGATCGAGCAACGCGGCCGTGCGCTGCCCGGCGGACAAGTCAGCTCGCTCAGAAAGGCTCTGGTGAATGCGAATTGCACGATCTACTTCACCCCGCTTGCGAAACAAGCTACCTAGCGCAAACTGCAGTTCAACTGCCTCGGGTTGCTGTTTTGTGACTTCAATAAATGCCTCGATTGCCTTGTCCGGCTGCTCAGCCATCAGGAAATTGAGCCCTTTGAAGTATGACTGTGGAAGTGCCCGCGACTCTGAAAGTAGTTGTTTGATATCCACACGCGCCACCAGCCAGCCCATGCCAAAACAGGCCAAGGCTGCGAGAAAAAGCCATGGCAACCACTCAAACATTGTTTTCGTTACCTGATGGGGGCGGTAATACGGTGTTCGCCTCGTGCGCCTTGTGCTGCAGCGCACGATTGAGTTTGCGCACCTCTCGCTTGAGTTGAAATATCGTCATCAGTGAGGCCAGCAAACCAAGCAGTAGACCTCCACCGAAAAAAGCCAGCAGGATTAGCACCAGTGGCGCCTTGACGCTGGAATCCACATAGCCGTAGAGGACCACCGGCTCTGCGTTTCTGGCAGCAAACCAGACGATAAGCAGAATCACAATAATGCGCACGATCCAAATCAGAATTTGCATGGTCTTTCGCTCCCTTGTTGGTCGAAACGCCCTAAATGCCAGCTTGATAAAATGAAAAAGCCAGATGCGTCACCACATCTGGCCAATCCATCTAATAACATCCTACTCGCCTGACTTGGTAGTGTCTGCGGCTGCGTCGATGAGATCAACGCGTTCGCGCAATTCCTTGCCTGCTTTGAAGTGCGGGACATACTTCTTCGGCACTTGCACTTTTTCACCGGTCTTTGGATTTCGCCCTGTGCGAGGTGGACGGTAATTCAAACCGAAACTACCAAAGCCGCGGATTTCAATGCGGTCACCACTTGCGAGTGCATGCGACATCGCATCCAGCATTGCCTTCACCGCCAGTTCGGCATCCTTTGGCGCCAACTGGTTATGACGCGCACTGAGGATTTCAATCAGTTCTGACTTTGTCATTGACTTCTCGAGGCGGTTCCTGAAATCGTTAATGCAAGATGAAAGCTAGTGCGAGGCTGTGACAGATCACAGCCCCGCAACCGCCTGATTTTAAGCGACTATTAGTTGTCGCCCTGCTTCAGTTTGGCTTTGAGCAACGCGCCCAGATTGGTGGTGCCCGCATTGGACGGCGCATCATCAACCATACGCTTCATCGCGTCTTTCTCTTCGGCCGAATCTTTGGCTTTGATAGAAAGGTTGATATTGCGTGTCTTGCGGTCAACATTGACGATTACCGCCTCGATCTCGTCGCCCTCTTTCAGATGGGTGCGGATGTCTTCGACGCGTTCACGTGAAACTTCCGATGCCCGCAAATACGCTTCAATGTCGTCCGTCAGCGCAATTGTTGCACCTTTGGCGTCGATGGATTTCACTTTACCCTTGACCAACGTACCCTTGTCGTGGATCGCGGTGTAGTTAGTGAAAGGATCGTCGTCCAGCTGCTTGATGCCCAGAGAGATGCGTTCGCGCTCCATGTCGATCGCCAACACAACGGCTTCGAGTTCGTCGCCCTTCTTGTAGTTCTTGACAGCTTCTTCGCCCGGGACATTCCAGGAGAGATCCGACAAATGAACGAGGCCGTCGATGTTGCCCGGCAAACCGATGAACACACCGAAATCGGTGATCGACTTAATCGTGCCTTTGACTTTTTCGCCCTTCTTGTGGGACATCGAAAACTCTTCCCATGGGTTAGCCATGCACTGCTTCATACCCAGCGAAATACGACGGCGCTCTTCATCGATTTCAAGGATCATGACTTCGACTTCGTCACCCAACGACACGACTTTGGCGGGATGGACATTCTTGTTGGTCCAATCCATTTCGGAAACGTGCACCAGACCTTCGATACCAGCTTCGATTTCGATAAAAGCGCCGTAGTCGGTCAGGTTGGTGACTTTACCGAACAGACGCGTGCTTTGTGGATAACGACGTGACAGACCCGTCCATGGGTCATCGCCCAGTTGCTTCATGCCGAGCGAAACGCGGTTCTTTTCCTGATCAAACTTGAGGATCTTGGCTTCGACTTCATCACCAACATTCAACACTTCCGAAGGATGCTTGACGCGGCGCCATGCGAGATCGGTGATGTGCAACAGGCCATCGATACCGCCCAGATCCACGAACGCGCCG
>JANMZU010000875.1:0-8803 GCA_031383585.1 Betaproteobacteria bacterium | reverse complement strand
CGCTTACAATGAATTCCAGCGCAACCTGGAGCGCTATTGGTGCCTGCGCTATCTTGAGCAGGAGGGCATAGCACAGTTTGAAGGTGCGATGATTCGCGACGAGCTAGTCCGGGCCAATGGAATGCCGTTGGTTGTCAAGCTCGCAAAAAATCCCGAGCTCCCGCCAAGGACGCCGGTCCGGGTCCAGGTGGGGCCGCTGAATTACTGGGAGGTTTCAGGCGAATTTTCACTCGTGGCGTCGCCCGAATCGGCATAAGGCCTTAGAATCGGAGCATGCTTTTACCGCCCTTTGCCGATCTTCGCGATGCTCGATAGACCCCGCGAATTTGCCCGCCACTGGAACGACCGAATCGACGCCAAACTCGATGCGGTGGCTGCGCTCCCGCCGCCGCCGGTGTTTCTGTCGGTGCAAAAAAGCCTCGCACTTTCAGTACCCACACAGATGGCGGTATGCGCCTCGTTATCGATTCATCTGTTTCTGATACTCGCCGTCGGCGCGACTATTTTTGACCCCAAGAACTTCACGCCGCCGCACAACGCGATGGATGTCGTGCTCGTGAACGCGAAGTCGGCAACCAAGCCGACCAATGCCAAAGTGTTGGCGCAGGAAGACCTCGATGGCGGCGGCAATACCGACGAAAAGCGCCGGGCCAAAACGCCGTTGCCAGCTATCGACCAAACCGCAGCCAGGAACGAACTGATCGCACAGCAACGTGTGCGGCAACTGGAGCAGGAGGTCAAGACGCTGATGACGCAGGCAAAGTCCAGTGCCAAGGTCATGCAAGGCGAACTTAGTCAGCAACCGTCCGGCGCACCCAAGCCGTTGAGCACCGCCGACCTATTGCAGCAGTCAATGGAAATTCAGCGGCTTGAAGCGGAGCTTGCGCGCGAGCACGAAGCCTATCAACAGCGCCCCAGACGCACATTCGTAGGCGGCAGCGCCATGAAGTATCGTTTCGCCAACTACGTTGAAAACTGGCGCTTGAAGATCGAGCGTGTCGGCAACATCAATTATCCGGAAGAGGCGCGCGGCAAGGGGTTGCAGGGCCAGTTGCAACTGACGGTAGCGATCAAGGCCAATGGCGAAGTCGAGGAAATCCAGGTCAATCGTTCGTCCGGCAGCAAGGTGCTCGATGCTGCAGCCCGGCGCATCGTCATGCTTTCGGCGCCATTTGACCGCTTTCCGGAAAATATCAAGCGCGATACCGATGTCCTGCACATCACGCGCACATGGATTTTTGGCCGGGATGAGACGTTGACGTCGAAGTAGGCGACATCGCGCAACCCGGGCTCCCACCGTTGGCGCCACGTAGATGAAACACTGGCGGGCCTTGACGAGGTCTCTGCTCTCAAAGCCTCGTCCGCTGGGAGGCTCTGCAATCGACGCCACGATGAGGCAATAAATGCGCCGGTCCCCGCAACCGTCAAAAATGGACGGTCAAGCTGGCCAGCATCGTACGTACATTAAGCCTCCAAAAAGTAGCCTCTGGACAATGCCGAAGTGAAGAAGCGCCATATCCTGTTTCAGGAAGAGGGCCTGCACACCGGTGTTAGGTCGATGCTAGAGATAGCGATCAAATAGTGATCGAAAGCGGCGTCAGATTGTAAGATGTTGTGGCGAGGCCGTAGGCGACTTCCATTCCAAGCTCCCCGCCCAGCTTGCCGTTACGGCCATTTTTGCTTCAAGATCCGCGCCAATGCTAGTGTTTGGCCGCTTTCGATAGTCTGATTTGCCGACTATTTAATTAATTTCAGCGCGCGGCCCAAAGCGATCATTCCCGCAAAAAACGCCACGCTCAACACCATCCCTGCCACAACAGTAACCAGCGCCAACGGGATCCCGGTTAAGCCAAGCAGTGATGTTCCCCACCAGGCAAGCAAGGTGCCGGGTATTGCTGCGCTGAGAATGGCGATGACAGAAAGCAGATAGGATTTCATGTCCTTTTTTGTTACCTGAGTATGAACGTATCCACGACCGGTCGGATTGCCGCTGCCGTTTGATGCTGGGTTAATGTCCGACATGATGTGCTTTTTCTGGGAAGTTGGTTTATAGGTTGGGTGCCAGCCAGCGTTCTGCCGTGCCGATATCCCAGCTCTTGCGTTGAGCGTAGTCGCCCAACTGATCGCGATCAATCTTGCCAACGGCAAAGTACTGTGATTGCGGATGCGAGAAATAGAATCCCGAAACTGCCGCCGTGGGCCACATGGCAAAAGAGTCGGTCAAACTGATGCCCGCATTTTCGGGCGCATTCAGCAACCGAAACAGCGGCCCTTTCTCAGAGTGTTCCGGGCAGGCCGGATAGCCGGGCGCAGGCCGAATGCCGATGTATTTTTCGGCAATCATCTCGTTATTGCTCAGCGCCTCGTCTTTGGCGTAGCCCCAGTACTCGTGCCGCACTTTCCAGTGTAAGTGCTCCGCGAATGCCTCTGCCAGCCGATCGGCCAGCGCTTTAACCATGATGGCGTTGTAGTCGTCGTTGGCTGCCGCGTAAGCCTGCGCGCGTTCCTCGCAGCCCAATCCCGAAGTAACCGCAAAGGCGCCAATGAAGTCGGCGAGCCCGCTTTCCTTGGGTGCGACAAAATCCGCCAGGCACTGGTTGGCATTGCCGGGCGGCTTTTCATTTTGCTGCCGCAGATGATGGAAGGTCTGCGCGACTGAAGTGCGCTGCATATCGGAATAGGTCTCAATCGAATCACCTACCCGGTTGGCTGGCCAGAAACCGACAACGCCATTGGCGGTGAGCCACTTCTCTTTCACCATTTGCTTCAGCATGATCTGTGCATTGGCGAACACTTCGCGTGCTGCCTCGCCGACGGTCGCGTCTTCGAGTATCTGCGGATACGTTCCCCACAAATCCCAGGTTTGAAAGAACGGCGCCCAGTCGATGAATGGCACCAGTTCTTCGAGTGGATAGTTGGACAGGGCCTTGGCACCGATGAAAGATGGCACTGGCGGTTGATAGTTTGACCAGTCAATTTTCGTCGCGTTATTGCGTGCGGCCGCGAGCGTGACCAGCTTGACGCCTTTCTTGTTCGCGTGTTGCGCGCGCACCTTTACGTAGTCGGCACGCACACCCGCGACGTAATCGTCCCGGAGGTCATCAGACAACAGGTTGCTACAGACGCCTACCGCGCGCGAGGCATCCGGCACCCACACGATTGGGCCGTGATAGAACGGCTCGATCTTGACCGCCGTGTGGGTGCGCGACGTCGTCGCGCCACCGATCAGCAGTGGAATCTTGAAGCCCAGGCGTTCCATTTCTTTGGCGACATGGCTCATCTCCTCGAGGGAGGGCGTAATCAATCCGGATAGCCCGATGATGTCGGCCTTCTCCTTAATGGCGGCATCGAGAATCCGCTCGCAGGACACCATCACCCCCAGGTCGACGACATCGTAGTTGTTACATTGCATCACCACGCCGACGATATTCTTGCCGATGTCGTGCACGTCACCCTTGACGGTGGCCATCACCACTTTGCCCTTGGCTCTTGCATTCTCCGCGCCCATCAGGCGTTTTTCTTCTTCGATGTACGGGATCAAATGCGCGACAGCTTGTTTCATCACCCGCGCCGATTTCACCACCTGCGGCAGAAACATTTTGCCCGCGCCAAACAGATCGCCGACGACGCCCATGCCATCCATCAGCGGGCCCTCGATCACGTTGATGGGGCGGCCACCGGCGGCCTTTACCTGTAGTCGCGACTCTTCGGTATCGACAACGATGTATTCGGTAATGCCCCGCACCAACGCGTGCGTGAGACGTGAATTGACCGGTTCACTGCGCCAGGCCAGGTCCTCGATCTGCTCCTTCTTCTGGCCTTTGAAGCGATCGGCGAACTCAACCAGCCGTTCAGTCGCATCATTGCGACGGTTAAACAGCACGTCCTCAACGCATTCCAGCAACTCTTTGGGAATGTCGTCGTAAACGCCTAGTTGCCCGGCATTGACGATACCCATTGTCATGCCCGCTTTGCCAGCGTGATAAAGAAACGAGGTATGAATCGCCTCACGTACCGGGTCGTTGCCACGGAACGAAAACGAAACGTTGGAGACGCCACCGCTCACTTTGGCAAATGGCAAATTCTTGCGTATCCACTCGGTCGCGCGAATGAAGTCCATGCCGTAGTTCGCGTGCTCTTCAATGCCGGTGGCGACCGCGAAGATATTCGGGTCGAATATGATGTCCTCAGGAGGGAAGCCGACTTCCTCGGTCAGAATTTTGTACGAGCGCGCGCAGATTTCAATCTTTCGCTCATAGCTATCTGCCTGGCCCTTCTCATCAAACGCCATGATGATGGCCGCAGCACCATAGCGGCGGCAGAGTTTCGCATGCTTGATGAACTCCGGAATGCCTTCCTTCATCGAGATCGAGTTGACAATCGCCTTGCCCTGCACACACTTCAGGCCAGCCTCGATCACGCTCCATTTGGAGCTGTCGATCATGATCGGCACCCGCGAAATATCCGGCTCGCTGGCGATCAGGTTCATGAATCGAGTCATGGCCGCCTGTGAATCCAGCATCGCTTCGTCCATGTTGATGTCGATCACCTGCGCACCGCTCTCAACCTGCTGGCGGGCGACGGCGAGCGCGGCGTCATAATCGCCATTCAGAATCAGTTTCGCAAACGCGCGCGAGCCGGTCACATTGGTGCGCTCGCCAACGTTCACGAACAGCGAATCGCCGCCGATGTTGACGGGCTCAAGACCGGATAGGCGCAAGCGCTTCTCCACTTCCGGCGCGACGCGTGGCGCGAGGGGCGCAACGATTTCAGCGATCGCTTTGATATGCGCTGGCGTGGTCCCGCAACAGCCGCCAGTGACGTTGAGCCAACCGCTGGTGGCCCATTCGCGAATGAACGCCGCCGTTTCTGACGGGAGTTCGTCATATTCCGCCATCGCGTTAGGCAGCCCTGCATTCGGGTGCGCAGAGACTCGGCAATCGGCGATGCGCGCCAGCTCTTCGATATGCGGGCGCAACTCTTTTGCGCCAAGTGCGCAATTGAAGCCGATAGAAATTGGATTGGCGTGGCGAACGGCATTGTAAAAGGCCTCGACCACTTGTCCGGAAAGCGTGCGGCCGGAGGCGTCGGTGATGGTGCCTGAAATCATGATCGGCGGACGTAATTCTGGAGCAAGCCCGAGGGCGTCGAATTCCTCCTCGATGGCAAAGATGGCTGCTTTGCTATTGAGCGTGTCGAAGATGGTTTCAATCAACAGAATATCGGCGCCGCCACAAATCAGCCCCCTCGCAGCTTCACGATAGGCGTCCTTGACTTCATCAAAATTTACCGCGCGAAACCCGGGGTCGTTCACATCCGGCGACAGCGACAGCGTGCGGTTCATCGGCCCCAACACGCCGGCGACAAATCTAGGTTGTAGCGGTGTCGCCAGCGTCTGTGCATCGGCAACTTCGCGCGCCAGTTTGGCGCCCTCGAAATTCAACTCGTAGGCCAGCGATTCCATGTGGTAATCCGCCATGGAGACGGTGGTGGAATTGAAGGTATTGGTTTCGAGAATATCCGCGCCTGCGGCGAGATATTGTCCGTGGATTTCGCGAATGACCTCTGGACGGGTTAACGTCAACAGATCATTGTTGCCGCGCAAATCACTTTTCCATGCGGCAAAACGTTCCCCGCGATACTCTTCTTCCGTAAGGCTGTAGCGCTGAATCATCGTGCCCATGGCGCCGTCGAGCACAAGGATGCGTTTCGATAGTGCGTCCAGCAGCGCACGGGTGCGAGCAGGACGGGCTGAAAGAGAGTGGTCCATGATCATAGTTTTCTGGCTGATTTCTGAGATGTTATCCATTGATCTACCTGGGCTTCCAGCACCTTCAGTGGCAGCACGCCATCGCGCAACACCAGATCGTGAAAGTCTTTGAGCTTGAAGCGTTCGCCCAGTTGTTCGCGTGCGCGTTCGCGAAGCTGTTGAATTTTAAGTGCGCCAATCTTGTAGCCCAGCGCCTGACCCGGCCAAGCCATATACCGTTCGGTCGCACGGCGCGCTTCAGACTCCGGGACGCCCTCGGTCTCCATCATGTACTTCATCGTTTGTTCACGGGTCCAGCCCTTAGCGTGCAGCCCGGTATCGGTCACCAGACGCACCGCTCGGAGTAGTTCATCCTGCAAATGGCCCAGATAGGCGTTGGGGTCATCAAACAGTCCCATCTCGCGCCCCAGTGTTTCCGCGTAAAGGGCCCAGCCTTCTCCGTAAGCGTTGACCCAGCCGTGCTTGCGGAATTTCGGCAGCGGCAATTCCTGCTGGATGGCGATATGGTAATGGTGTCCTGGCTGCCCCTCGTGGAGGAATAGCGTGGCCATGCCGGTGGTCCGGTACTTGGTCGGATCTTCGATCACCGTAAAAAACACACCCGGACGTGAGCCGTCCGCGGCAGGCGACGAATAATGGTCAGATGCCGTCGATCTGGTCAACTCTGGCTCAGCACGTATTTCCAGCGGCGCTTTAGGTGCCCGGCCAAAATAATCCGGGAGTTTGGTGAGCAACTGGGTGTTGAGTACACCGTACGCATCCAGCACCTCCTGCTCGGTCTTGAATGGACGGAACTGGGGCTGATCGAAATGCCATTTGAGAAAGACGGTCAAGTCACCTTCGAATTTGTAGTGCGCTTTGATCTTTTCCATCTCGGCACGAATGCGCGCGACTTCTTTGAGCCCAAGGTTGTGGATTTCGTCCGGCTTCATTGACGTCGTCGTTTGCGAACGCACCAGGAAGGCATACCAATCCGCTCCCTTGGGTAAAGCATCGATACCGGCCGTTGTGCGGCACGCAGGCAGATATTCTTTCTCGAGAAACTTCACCAGCTTTGCCATCGCCGGTTGAAGGCGTCGCTGGATCGCTTCCCGATACATACCCTCCAGGCGCTCACGATCGGTAACCGAAAAAGACGCCGGCATAATTTTCATGGCGCTGAAGAACACAGACTTTTCAGCATCGCCCTGCGTCATTGCCTGCAGCGACGGCAAGGCGCGCTCAATCAGCGGACCCGGCATCACCACGCCCGCGCGAACGCCTTCTTTCATGTTGACGATCGATTGATCGATCCATGTCGGCAGGTGATTGAGACGCTTGAGGTAATTCTCAAAATTCCGCACCGTTTTCAGGGGCTGAATATCCTGCCCGCTACCGAACTGCGCGAGCTCAACCGGCACGCCGCCATATTGGTCGATCGGCATCAAGTGAGCTGGGTAGCTCAACGACTCAAGCCGCACAGAAAGTTCCTCGTTAAGGAGTATTACGGTCAAGGCATCAGCGGTAGTCAGCCGACTCTTGTCCAGCTTGACGAGTTCACGCTGTACGCGCTGATAAAGTGCCTTGCTGCGTGAACGATGGGATGTGGAGATGACAATTTCAAATTTGTCTTCAAACCGCGCTTCGCCAAGTGTGCTCGAGCCGACCAAGGGATTGAGCTTCAAGAAATCTTCAAAGTACCGCTCCGCAATGCGGTCCAATGCCACCGAATCCAGAGAAGGCTTGACGACTGCAACGGTTGCCACGCGCGGCTCGGCAGCGATAGCGCCGCTGAGCATCAGCGCCAGCAATGCGCCCGCCAGCCAACGAAAAGAGAACTTACACATTGAATCCTCTGAAAGCAAAAAACCTGTTCGCCAAGAGCTGTTGGCAAACAGGTTTTTTGAATTGCTAAAAAATCACTGTTTCGCTTTAGCCGTATTTGGGGGTCTCCAGACCCTTGCGCCCGCAAAGTGAAGCAAATCGGCGCAGTTCATATTTTACGCTTGTTCAGCCACGATTGGCGTTCGCTGAGAGCCAATCCAGCGCCAGTGCGGCAAGCGACTTCACGCCAACCTTCAGCCCGCTTTCGTCGACGTAAAAGCGCGGGCTGTGATTGGACGGCGCATATTTGCAATCCTGATCTTTTGGCGTGCAACCGATAAAAAAGAAAACACCGGGCACTTCCTGCTGGTAATAAGCAAAATCTTCCGCGCCGCAGGTCTTTGGACATACGCCAACGCTGGCCTCAGTGGCGATACGTTTCAGAACGGGTACCGCCCAATTGGTCAGCGCCTCGTCAATCACGGTTACCGGGTAGCCCTTGGCAATATGCACATGCGCCTTGGCACCACCTGACTCGGCAATCAGGGTAGTAATTTTCTCGACGAACTCGTGGATTTCCGTGCGATGCCTTTCGTCGAAGGTGCG
The DNA here is from genome assembly GCA_031383585.1 of Betaproteobacteria bacterium. Taxonomy (GTDB): domain Bacteria; phylum Pseudomonadota; class Gammaproteobacteria; order Burkholderiales; family Usitatibacteraceae; genus UKL13-2. Next base: position 624 of record JANMZU010000875.1, on the reverse strand, counting down.
TATCGTGCCTTCCATCTTGGCTTCATCCGGAATGATGTTGGAACGATTGCCTGCCTGAAACGAGCCGACCGTGACTACCGAAGGCTCTTCAGTCAGGTTCATCTTCCTGGAGACGATGGTCTGCAGCCCGAGCACGACCTGCGAGCCGACCACAATCGGGTCCACACCACTCCATGGTTGCGCGCCGTGGGTCTGGTTGCCACGAATAAAGATGCGGAATTGGTCAGCACTGGCCATCAGCGGGCCGACACGGTAGCCAATGGTATTGGTGTGCATCTTGGAGGTGATGTGCAGCCCAAAAATCGCTTCGACTTTGGGGTTCTGCATGCAGCCTTCCTCCATCATGAGCTTGGCGCCACCTTCCTCTCCGATGGGCGGCATCTCCTCAGCTGGTTGAAAAATGAACTTGACCGACCCTTGAATGTCCTCGCGCATTTGCGACAGCATTTCCGCCACACCCATCAGGATGGCCACGTGCGTGTCATGTCCACAGGCATGCATCACGCCCGCCTCCGCCCCGTTCCACATGGTTCGCACTACACTCTTGAATGGCACGTCGGTTTCCTCGATGACCGGCAAGCCGTCCATATCCGCTCGCAATGCGACACAAGGCCCCGGCTTCGC
>JANMZU010000415.1:0-7921 GCA_031383585.1 Betaproteobacteria bacterium | reverse complement strand
GCGACCGGTACCCCCCAATTGCTTGATGTCGAGCTTCTGATTGCCTGAATCGAGCAGAATCGCATCGACAAGCGGCGCGATCGCGCAGGCTTCATCGACAGACTCAGGCCCGGTTACGTGAATCACCTGCACCAGCGCGATACCTGGCAAAGCCCGGTGCAAGCGTACGAGTTCAGATTCCGCAACTGTATCGACCAATTGCAGCGTATTTGGGCTGCAGCGGTGTTGCTGATCAATGATTGCGTCGGCATTCTGTTGTGCGGTGAGGAGAAAGGTGGCAACCGGTGGCGGCACGGTACGAATGATTTGTGCGATGAGATCTTCATCGACCACGCCTGGGCCGCTGGGCATCGCCGAGACTAAGCCCAGCGCTGACGCGCCACAAACAATTGCAAGACGTGCCTCGTCAATGGAGCTGATACAGCAGATTTTTATTTTTGGTGGCATCGATGATTTCCAAAATCACGCCATAGCAAATCGCTTGCTGTCATGCAGGCACAGCCATGTTGGTTAGGAATACTTCAGTCACAAGCAGCGGTCTGCCCTGCTTCAGAAACACGCTACGCCTTGCCCACACGCCCGTCGCCGCAACTGGCGCCACTTGCTGCGCACGGCGATATAGCGGGTGGCGCACGTCTATTTTCCGGTATTCCATTGGCAGGCGCACAACGGTGGGATCGTTGAACAACATCTCGGCTAGTGGCCGGGAACCCAAGCGCGAAAGCCCGCGCCACGCGCCGCGCAAATCGCGCGGCATCACCAGACTGTGTGCAAACACCAACACGCGCTCGCCGTCTCGCAGCAGCACTTCGCGCACAATGGCAAGCTCGCCACGACGCGTGCCTAGTTCGCGGCGCTCGTCGACGTTCGGTGATTGCGGCGAATGCTTGATCCGGATCAGATTGAAGTCCGCCACATGCGTTTTGAGTCGCGCTGTCAACGAGCCGCGAGAGGCCAACCACGCATGTAAGGGATGTGGATGTGGCGGCGGTGCGGCACGCCACGCATCCAGCCTCATGAGGCGGAGCGTTCTCACGTCTTCAGGTAATGCTGGCGTGAGCCAAGCCAGCGTGCAAGGTGAGCTTCCGCGTTCTGCGGCGCCTGTTTGAGCATCCAGGATGCCGCATCGCGCGCGGCTTCGAGCAAATCGACGTCGCGCTCGACATCGGCAAACCTAAGCAGCGGCGCCCCTGACTGGCGTGCACCCAGATGTTCGCCGGGGCCACGAATGAGCAAATCCTGCCGGGCGATTTCGAAGCCGTCGATGGTTTCAAAAATGACTTTCAATCGCGCCCGCGCGGTTTCGCCCAGTGGATGTTGATAAAGCAGCACGCAGGTGCTTTGCTTGGCACCGCGTCCCACGCGTCCGCGCAGCTGGTGCAACTGCGCGAGTCCCATGCGCTCGGCATGCTCGATGACCATCAGCGTGGCGTTGGCCACATCGACGCCAACCTCGATGACGGTAGTGGCAACCAGCAACTGGATGTCGTTGGCCAGAAAGCGCGACATCACTTCCTGTTTCTCCGCTGTCTTCATGCGTCCATGCACGAGGCCGACATTGATTCCGGGCAATGCCTCGGTAAGGGCTTCGAGTGTTTCGACGGCGGTCTTTAACTGCAAGGTTTCAGATTCTTCGATAAGCGGACACACCCAGTATGCCTGCGCGCCATCTTCACACGCATGACGGATACGCTCAATGATTTCACCGCGCCGCGAATCGGCAACAAGTTTGGTCACAATCGGTGTCCGGCCCGGCGGCAATTCGTCGATGACGGAGACGTCGAGGTCGGCAAAATAGCTCATCGACAGCGTGCGCGGAATTGGCGTGGCGCTCATCATCAACTGGTGCGGCTCGGCGGTATCGCTACCAGTCTTGCCCTTTTCTCGCAAGGCGAGCCGTTGACCGACACCAAAGCGATGCTGCTCGTCGATGATGGCAAGGCCAAGCTTGGCAAAGGTGACAGCGTCCTGAAAAAGCGCGTGCGTGCCGATGGCCAGTTGGGTTTGCCCGCCGGCGATCTGCGCCAACGCGGCACGTTTCGCTGCGGCCTTCAAGCTGCCGGTGAGCCAGGTCACCGTGACGCCGAGCGGCAACAGCAGGGCCGACAATTTTCGGTAGTGCTGCTCGGCAAGGATTTCTGTCGGCGCCATCAAGGCCGCCTGATAGCCGTTGTCTATTGCGTGCGCAGCCGCGAGGGCCGCCACTACAGTCTTGCCGCTGCCGACATCGCCTTGAAGCAGGCGCTGCATGGGGTGTGGTGCAGCGAGGTCGACGGCGATCTCGCGCCATGCGCGGAGCTGTGCACCGGTCAAGTCGAAGGGAAGCGATTTCTTGAATGCGACGGTGAGTTTATTTTTGGTGATGAACTTCGGTGCTGTCTTGGCATCGCGCGCGGCACGGGCCTTTTTCATCGCCAGTTGTTGTGCAAGCAGTTCGTCGAATTTGATGCGCTGCCATGCGGGATGGGTGCGCTCGGCGAGTCTGGTGAGAGACGCATCGGGCGGCGGGCGATGCAGGGTCAGCATGCTAGGTGCAAAATCCGCAAGCGCAAGTTTTTTGCGCAACGCCTCGGGCAGTGCATCGTCGAGTTGATGATGGCTTTCGAGTTGTGCCAGCGATCGATCGATCAGGCGCCGCAACTGAATTTGCGACAGTCCGGCGGTGGTTGAGTACACCGGTGTCAACGCTTCCGGCACCGGGTCGCCTTCATCCACCATGTGATAGCGCGGATGCACCATCTCCGCACCAAAAAATCCCTGGCGCACTTCGCCGAATAAACGCACCCGTTTGCCTTGCGCCAGCTGCTTTATCTGGCTACCGTAAAAATTGAGGAAACGCATGTAAATGGCGTCGTCTCCATCTTTGGCCTGCACGACAAGTTGGCGGCGTGGCCGATAGGTAACCTCGGCGTGGACAATTACGGCTTCTAACTGGCATGGCACACCGGGTTGCGCATCCTTCACGCGGGTCAGACGCGTCTCGTCTTCATAACGTATGGGAAGATGCAGGGCGAAATCCCAGTCTTCGCGCAGATCGAGCTTCTGCAGCTTGGCTGCAAGGTTATTGGCCACTGCGCCCGCTTTGGACGCCGTGAGCGCTTTGCTTTTTTGAGGTGTGGAGCCGGCCAAACGTCGTGCTTAATTAGCCATTACTCTGGGCGGAGGAATGCAAAACCATCACGCCTTCAATTTCCACTTGCGCGCCGCGTGGCAGCGCGGACACGCCGACCGCTGCACGCGCCGGGTACGGCACTGTAATGTAGGTCGCCATGATTTCATTTACCTTGGCAAAATTGCCAAGGTCAATCAGAAACACGTTTACTTTCACAAGCTCATTGAGCGAACCGCCGGCGGCTTCACAGACGGCTTTGAGGTTCTCAAATACGCGCCGTACCTGATTTTCAAATCCGTCGACGAGCTGCATCGACACAGGATCGAGCGGAATCTGACCGGAGAGATAGACGGTGTCACCGACCTTGACAGCTTGCGAATAGGTGCCGATGGCGGCGGGTGCGAGCGTAGTGGAAATGATCTGCTTCATGTTTATCAATGCCTCTGATGGTCTTTGCTCGAACCGGATTTTACACGTGACATCCTGACGACTTCAGGCATGTGGCGCAATTGCCGCATGAGGCTGGCCAGATGCATGCGATGACGAACTTCAAGCGTGAACCCGACGGTAGTGTAGCGATTCTCGCTCTCAGCCATCTGGTCTTCCATGTTCACATAGGAAATATTGGAGTCGGTCGCGGCGATTGCCGCGGCGAGCTTTGCCAATACGCCTCGACCATCGGTCACGGTGATGCGGATATTTACCTTGAACAGCCGATCGATGGTTGGGTCCCACTGTACGTCGATCCATTTTTCCGGATCGAACTTGTAGGGATGGATCGAGGGGCAATCGTGGGTGTGAATGACCAAGCCCTGTCCGCCTTTAATCTGGCCGATGATGGGATCGCCCGGAATGGGTCGGCAACACGGTGCAAATTGCACAGCCATGTCTTCAGTGCCCCGAATGGTGATGGAGTCGCGCTGCCGGTGTTCCGGCGAAACCAGTTCGGTTATGGCGAAAAGCTTCCGCGCGGCGACGATCGCCAGTCGTTTGCCCAAGCCAATCTCGGACAGCACCTGTTCCTTGGTTTTGGCGCTGTCACCTTTGAACAAGCGCGTCCAGTGTATTTTGCCGATGTCGTTGGGGTCGAAGTTGAGTGATCCCACCGCCTGAATCAGCAGCAATTCACCGAGCTCGACGGATTCGGCCTGCTGCGTCGTCTTCAGGTAATGACGAATTTGCGAACGCGCACGGCCGGTGGTGGCGTAGTTGAGCCACGCCGGATTCGGCCGCCCGGCGGCATCGGTGACGATCTCCACGCGGTCACCATTTTTGAGGCGGGTAGACAACGGAACATTGGTGTCGTCGATACGCGCGGCAACCGCGCGATTGCCGACGTCCGAATGGATAGCATACGCAAAATCCAGTGCGGTGGCGCCTTTGCGCAAGGGGTGAATCTTGCCCTTTGGCGAGAATACGTAGACCTCGTCGGGGAACAGATCAACCTTGATGTGTTCCAAAAATTCCAGCGCATCGCCAGATTCTGATTGTAATTCGAGCAACGATTGCAGCCATTGATGGGTGCGTTGCTGTATGTCCGACTGGTGGTTGCCGTTTTCACCTTTTGCATCCAGCGTTTTGTAAAGCCAGTGTGAGGCGACGCCAGCCTCGGCTATCTTGTGCATGTCACCGGTGCGGATTTGCAGCTCCACCGGCGTGCCGTAGGGGCCAAACAATGTAGTGTGAAGGGATTGGTAGCCGTTGGCTTTGGGTATAGCAACGTAGTCCTTGAATTTGCCCGGAAACGGTTTGTAAAGCGTGTGCAATGCACCGAGCGCGGTATAGCAGGAGACGAGATCCTTGACGATAATGCGAAAGCCGTAGATATCCAGCACTTCGGAGAACGAAATCTGTTTTTCGGCCATCTTCTTGTAGATCGATGACAGATATTTTTCTCGCCCCGTTACGACCGCATCGATATTGAATTCTTTCAACCTCGCTTTGATCGAGTCAAGAATTTTGCCCACGACTTCGCGTCGATTGCCACGCGCTTTCCTGACCGCTTTTTCGAGTACCGAGAAGCGGTGCGGGTGAAGGTATTTGAAACCGAGATCTTCGAACTCGTAATACACCGCATTCAAACCCAGGCGATTGGCGATCGGCGAGTAAATTTCCAGCGTTTCCTTGGCAACCCGCTCCTGCTTTGCCTGCGGCACGGCATCGAGGGTGCGCATGTTGTGCAAGCGATCAGCGAGTTTGATGAGAATCACCCGCACATCGCGCGCCATAGCCAGCAGCATCTTGCGGAAGTTTTCTGCCTGCGCTTCTTCGAGCGTGGCGAACTGCAATTTGTCGAGTTTGGAAACGCCATCAACCAACTCGGCAACCGCCTTGCCGAACTTTTTTGCGATGTCGGTCTTGGTCGTGGGGGTGTCTTCGACCACATCGTGCAGCAGCGCTGCAATCAGCGCCTGTGGATCAAGATGCCAATGTGCCAGGATGGTCGCAACCGCCAGCGGGTGGGTGATGTAGGCTTCACCGGAGTTACGTGTCTGGCCTTCGTGCGCGATGTGCGCCATGTCGTAGGCTGCCGCAACGTTATCAATGTCGGCAGACTTCAGATAGGTGGCAATCAGCTCTTTGAAGGCCGCAGCGTTAGTGTCGCCTGCAGCTTCCCCACCGGACGTCACATTTACCAAAACGCTAGTCGGCGGCGCGGCCTGATTTGCAGGCGCATGCGCCGGCTGACTCTGGGAGGAGGAGAGATTCGTCACGATGTCTCATCCTGCTCTCAGTGTGCTGCGTCAAATTTCTGGTTGTGGTGCCGCGATGACTGGCATCGGATTCAGAATTTCCGCACCCACACGGCCAGATGCGATTTCACGCAAGGCAATAACGCACGGCTTATCTCGACCGGCCTCCACATATGGCGCTGAGCCCAGCGCGATCTGGCGAGCCCGGGCGGTCGCCGCAAGCGTCAGTTCGAAACGGTTGGGGATGGATCGGATGCAATCATCAACAGTAATACGTGCCATTTTCTTACTCCAAACGGTGCAGGTTTCTTTGCCAAAAATACAACGAAGCCCGTGCAACCAAAACAATAAAGGGAACGCCCGCCTTGTTGCCAACGCGCTGCGAATTCCCACACATACGATTATGAAACGAGCTGCGCGTGCAACCGCAACTGCCGGGCTGCCGTCACCCGAAGCGCGCGAACAACCGACTGCAAGTCGGTCAGGGCAACGCTAAAGTCTTCGTTGATAATAACATAGTCCGATTCGTGGACATGGTCGAGGTCCTCGCGCGCCGCCGCCAGCCGCTTGGCAATGACATCCCTGGAGTCTTTTCCGCGCTTCACCAGGCGCTCGCGCAGTACGTCAATCGATGGTGGCAAAATGTAGATGTAGGTCATATCGGGAAACAGCGTTTTCACCGCCCGCGCGCCCTGCCAGTCAATTTCGAGCAATACGTCCGACCCTTTTGCGCGGGTTTTTTCAATCCACAACCGCGACGTCCCATAAAGGTTGCCATAGACCTCGGCATGCTCGAGAAACTCGCCCCGGGCGACCATCGCGCCAAATTCCTCACGGCTGACGAAAAAGTACTCGCGGCCCGATTCCTCACCAGGTCGCGGCGGCCTGGTCGTATACGAAATCGACAGGCCAATATCGGGCTCCCGCTCCAGCAAAGCACTCACAAGGCTTGATTTGCCAGCGCCAGATGGCGCCACCACCACATAAAGACAGCCAGAGACCGGCGGATTCGCCGCGGTCGCATTGGGTTCAGTCATCGCGCGCTTTACTCGATATTCTGGATTTGTTCACGCATCTGTTCGATCAGCACCTTCAACTCAACAGCTACTTTGGTGCTCTCGCTCGAGACAGATTTTGACCCTAGTGTATTGGCTTCCCGATTCAACTCCTGCATCAGGAAATCCAGGCGCTTGCCGACAGCGCCGCCGGATTTCACGACGCGGCGAACCTCGGAAATATGCGCGGTCAGCCTGTTCAATTCCTCGCTTACATCGGTACGCGAGGCAAACAAAACGACTTCCTGCTTCAGTCGCTCGTCCGACGCCGCACCAACCATTGCCTCTGCCAGCTTGGTGGCCAGTTTTTCCTGGTATGCGGCCACCATTTCTGGGATCAGGGGTGTGACCTGCTTCACCAGCGCGTCAATGCCGTCGAGCCGCTCGTTAATCATAGCGCCAAGTTTTTCGCCTTCGCGTTGACGAGTGGCGGTAAGCTCGGCGATGGCGTTCTTGAACAACCCCATCAGCGTCTGCTTGGCGGCGTCCGTACCGAGTGCTTCGGCTGACATCACACCTGGCGCATGCATGATTTCCCATACCGAGAGCCGTGTGGCATCAAATTTCTTCAGAATCTGTTTTTGTGTTTCTGCAAGTGCTGCAAGTGCGTCTTCATTGGGCGTCAGCGAGTCACGCGTTGCGACTGCAGTAAAGGTAATACGACAGTCAACCTTGCCACGCGTGAGTGAAGCCGCGACGAGTTCGCGCATGCTTTGCTCAAGCGAGCGCAGATCTTCTGGCATGCGCGTCTGGAATTCGAGATAACGGTGATTTACCGTCTTAAGCTCGAGCGCGAACCGTCCACCAGGTACCTCGCCACTCACGGCGGCAAATCCAGTCATGCTGGCGATCATGGCGTATCCGAGTTGTTGAAGAAGTTAGACGGCAGGAAAATTGAACAAAAAGAAAGGGATAATGGTGGACGCAATAAGCGAGACCGCGAAAAAAGCGCGCGGATGACGATTTTAAGACGCTGCTTTACTTAACTAATACAACACTAGACAATTATAACTTAGTGATTTCGCGCGTCCTGTCGCGACGCGGAGATTCGATTCAAAAAA
>JANMZU010000819.1:0-3534 GCA_031383585.1 Betaproteobacteria bacterium | reverse complement strand
CGGCCTTGAGGTCGCTGAAAACGGCGACCTCGCCAACTGGATGGTGCCAGGCAAGATGGTGAAAGGACCGGGTGGTGCGATGGACCTGGTCTCCGGCGTAAAACGCGTGGTCGTGCTGATGGAACACTGTTCCAAGGACGGCGCGTCGAAAATCCTCAAGCGCTGCTCATTGCCACTGACCGGCAAGGGGGTGGTGAACCTCATCATCACCGACCTGTGCGTATTCGAAGTGAACCCGCTGGTCGGCCTGTCGCTGATTGAATTGCACCCTGGCGTCACACTGGAAGATGTCAAAGCGAAAACCGAGGCGGCGTTCCGCGTTGCTCTCTAATTGCCTGTCAGACGCGTTTCACCAAAATTAAGCAGAATAATCGCCAGAGTTAAAGCATAACTTTGGTGATATTGCACGAGCCCGCAAGGGGCATAGGAATTTCAAGCGCCTTTTCCAGGACTCCGGCATCTATCCGATGAAGCGGCAGCGGGTCTACAATTGCCTGTCAGTTTTCGGCCAATACCTGACACTTACCAGCGGCCTCCAGTTTTTCGCAAAGCTGACATTCGACCAGCGGTCTGGACGCATTGGCCGTCTCAAAAATGCTGCGAACCTAAACGAGTCAACCTACTGTGCACTACTAACACGCGTCCTCCTGGAACCAATCAGTTATGGAAACTTCAAGCCAAACAACGGGCGAGGCGGCGCCACTCTCAAGTGCTGTCGCAACAGCGTTGCGCCATGGGAACACGATAGAAGCGATCAAAATCGTTAGAAAAGAGCGAAATTTCGGGCTCAAGGAAGCGAAGAACGCCATCGAAGGGTACTTGGCCAACCAGCCGGCCCTTCGAGCCTCTTTCGATGCCGCGCAAACAGAAGAACCAGCTAATAAAGAGCGGCGGATTCGGCACCACTATGACGAAATAATGGAAATCCTAGTACATGGAGATGCGTCTAATTTTTTAACTTTGCAGGCGGCAGAGCCATCGTTTCCACATGGACGCGATTCATTTCTTGACCGACACTGGATTACTAACGCAATCCACTTTGAGGCAGAAACGGCAATTCGATGGATGGTAGCGCAAGGCGTCAACCTCTCCTACTGCGACAACGAAGGCCTTACATCGCTATCTGAGGTATTGGATTGCAAGGACGCTGAATTGCGGTATGCGATGCTTCATTTATTGCTCAAGGCAGGAGCTAGGCATGACGTTGTTGGCTACAACGTCTTTACAGCTGCTCATTTCGCTGCAGTTCGCAACGATGTCAAGGCTTTACGCATACTCAAGGAATACGGCGCGGATTTATGCGCAGCCACGTTGGACTTTTCCTGGCGAACGCCTGAAGATGTCGCACGCTTCCACAAATGTGACGATGCGCTTGCTTACCTCGAAAGCATTTGCCATGGATGCGCCAATAAATTGCACAATCAAAGGTAGTTTTAGCTCATTGTTCAATAGCGAAGCACAAGTGCACAGGTCAACGCGGCGTTGTGGGGCAATCGGAAAGTCAGCGTTGCGTCGGAAGTAAACTTGCAATTCCATGACGCATTTCGGCCAGAAGCGGTCATTTGTCTAGGAGCTCCAGTTGACGAGAAAACGCCACTTAGACAAACAAGCATTCTTCATCCTAATGCTCTTTGCAGCCGTCGCCATTGCCAGCTTCGCTTGGCGCACATGGCAGCTTTCGCAGATCGACCTTGGTCCAACCGCCTTTGCAGTGGATGCCAGAGGAGGCATTTGGGTATTTTCCAGTAAGGAAGTAATCCGCCACCAGCCAGACGGCGCTCGTGGCGCCGCATTGGTCGAACCTCTGGCGCGTTTTGGGCTTCGCGGCCCGATCCCGGATGCAGTCGCCTACGCGGATGGCGTCTTGTTGCTGAACCGCGATGGAGTGCTGCATTTCTGCCGAGCCGTTGGAGACATCGCCTGTGACGCCACGCCGCTTGCTGGTGGGATAAGGGCAGTTGCGGGAAAGCTGGCGCTTTCTCAAGATCAGCGCCTGCTCGCCGTCGCCGAGAATAACGCAAACCGCGTCCATCTGTTTGACATGACTAGTGGCACGCTACTATCCAGCAGTAAGCACGATGCGTCTTTGGATCATCCGAATCGCCCGCATTTCACGGGGAATCAGCTCATTCTCGCTAACACGGGCAAATATGCATTGGTTGCGTGGCCGCGTGCGAGTGACGGCGGGGTAGACCTCACGCAGATGCCGACGCGCACGCTCAAGTTGGTTGCCCAGCCCTACTTCCATTTTCCGTCTGCTGATGGATGGGTCGTATTGCAGGCAGGCAGTATGCTCGCAAGCGGTGAAGTCGTGTTCTACGATAGGCAAGGGAGCGCGCGTCCATGGCAAACATCGCTGCGCGATCCACAGTCAATGTATGAGTCTCACGATGGTAGTGTCCTGCTCATTGGTTTCGATGATCGCAAGCTGGTACGAATCGTGAAGGGGCAGGCGGTGAGCGCGCCCGAGCTTGACCCCATCAACCAGCGGCTTGCCGATCAAGCGAAGGACAACAAGGGCGCGGAGCAGCTGGCAATGCTTGGTCTGATTAGCGTCGTGGTCAGCCTCATTGCACCTATTTTGTTGCTCGCAGTCATGGGCTTCGACCTAAATCAGCCGATTGGCAAAGCAGATTCTGCCGATGCTGCGCGAGGCAAACTTTCGTCGCTAGACGCCGCGCAATACGCCGGTGGCGTAGCAGGCGTTGAGGGTGGCGGCGGAAGCAATGGCGTAGTCCGCATCATTTTCGATCGCGCCCGCTTTCTGACGCGTGCCCGGCAGTTCGATATTGCAATCGTCGCTGGCGGCGCGCTGTTTGCGGCAGCGAATCAAGTGCTCTTTCGTGACATTCGGATCAGCGCCACTATTTTTGGCATCTCCGTTGCGGTTGTGGTGATTAGCGTCGTGGCGCGCCGCACCAAGAAATTCAAATGGGGGCCATTCGATGAATTCGCGTTCTTTCCAACTGAAATGCACATTGTCCGCGGAGACGAAATCAGGCGTATTTCGTATGAATCGGCGTGGCTCTACGTGCCCTGGTTCGGGCCGCGCATTATGATAGCGGCGGAAAATTGGCAGCAGTACTTCACAAGCAATGCAATGCAGTATTACGACGGAGCGGGCTTGCTGGCCGAGTTGCAAAGGAGAATCCCACGGCGCAGACAATTCAGCAACTGGTTCTCGCTCTTGCTCAGTGCACATCGGGCGAAGGCGCGCTGGGCGCTACACGAAGTTGCATTGCACATTGCAGCCGTCATTGGCATTTTGGCGTTTCAGATCCTCCTGCTTTTCAGCTTCCCGTCTTAGTTGCAATAACAACAGCAATAACACTAGGGGTCTAGCACCAGCGGTCAGAGGAAAAATGTCGCTGCGCAGCCTTAACGGGTCGTTCGCGCTGGACTGCTGCGCGGCTGCTTCTCGCGAGCGTTAAATGACCGCTATCGGGAAATCTGTACCGCCGCTTTGGGTCGCTATGTAAAGCTTTACATAGCGACCCCTATGTATAGATCGCAACTATGTATAGGTGCCGTTGT
>JANMZU010000803.1:0-2426 GCA_031383585.1 Betaproteobacteria bacterium | reverse complement strand
TCGAGGAGGGTGCCGAGCGCTACCCGTGCATCGTCTGCGCCGACAAAGCAAAAGCCATCGCGCCTGATCGTTTCGTTGAGGGGTTTCATCGTTAGGAGTAGACACCTTGAAGCTGGCCCGTATGTATAACATGCCGGGCTTGTGTTCTCGCTGACGCGGTTTAAAGACAGCGCTAGTGTTCATGTGCGCGCCAGCGATGTTCCTGACTTTTCGCGCTTGTGATGACCAAAAGGCGCTTAGCCCGCGCCATCATGGCGTTACCGTCGGGGCGATTGCGCGCGAATTTGAATAGCCGATCCCGAAAAGAGTTTACGACAACTGCCGACCTAGGCGGCCGCCGAATGGATTTCGCGGGGGGTTCTCGCGATTCTTCAAGTGGTCGTTGACGCGACACAAAACAATCTGCCGTTGACACTATTACCCAGCGGTGTCCTGTGTTTCTGATGTTGCGTACGCGCGGCGAACGGTGCACACGGCGCAAATCGCGGGTCCAAGGCCGAAAATGTTAACTTGTGTCAGCGATGAACGCAGCGCGAATCGAAGGTGATAATCTAGTTTCAGAGCGCTTAAAGCTTCCACAAAGCCTAACCCTGAGGTTGCCAATGACGGCCGCACCGATTCCTGGCAAAGAGGCGCAGCGAATGGCTGCGTCGTGTTGCTTGAACTTGCAGTTCACGCCGGCCGAAAGGAGATTCGACCGCGTCACTCCAACGGCGCCGCAGGGAGCCTCGCGTTGTAGCCACGCTATTCAGGGTGAAGCCAGCGTTAACGTTGTGAGTCTTTTGCAGGATCCGCGCTTTGCGGACAGGTTTCCGGTAAAAGCCGAAGCAAACGCCGGCTTCTACGACCTTCACCCGATATACACAGTGGACCGCAGCCGCTTCGAAACCTCTGCAAGTGTCTGTCTTCATGAACTACTCGTCCGTGCGAAAGGGAAAGCAATGCGATTTCTAGTCGGGATTGTTGCGTGTCTATTCATATGTGGTCCGTCATACGCGGTCGGATTGGCGGCTTTGTCCGACAAGGACGCCGTCTCCGGACTCAAAGATGCGCTGACGCAGGGGTCTGCAGCCGCAATCGGCAGGCTTGGCGCAGAAAACGGCTTTCTAGGCAACGATAGGGTCAAGATTCCTCTGCCCGATGCACTCCGCAGAGTTGAAAGTGGTCTGAAGATGCTTGGTATGCAACGTCAGGCTAAAGAACTCATTGTTGCGATGAATCGCGCCGCCGAGCAGGCAGTGCCAGAAGCCAAGCAGTTGCTAGTTGGCGCCATCAAGAATATGAGTGTGCAAGACGTAAAAGGGATTCTGACGGGTGGTGACACTGCGGCAACCGATTACTTCCGCAAGACCACCAGCGAATCTCTCGCGCAGGCATTTCTGCCTATTGTTACCAAAGCCACAAAAAATGTCGGCCTCGCCGAGAAGTACAACAAGCTCGCCGCCAAAGGTGAGCAAATGGGCGTGGTCGATGCCAAGCAGGCCAAGATTGAAGACTACGTTACGCAGAAAGCGCTGGACGGATTGTTTTTAATGATTGCAGACCAGGAGAAAGCGATTCGCAGTAATCCGGTCGGTGCCGCGACGGGGATGGCACAGAAGGTATTCGGCATGCTCGGGAAGTAGAAAAGTTCATCCAATTTATCAATCGAAAAATTTCAAAACAGGGGGAATGCTATCGGCCGGCAACCGAACGCGGGGAAGTGCAAATCGGCACAGCGATTGATCGTCACCAACGCCCTTAGTCGATTTGCGACTCTTATTGTCCGGCAGGTATCGTAGTTGTACTAAACGGTGGCAGCATCACAAATCTTTCGTCACGACACAAAGAGCCAGCATGAGCGTACGTCCGGAATTCATACGTCATTGGCGCGACTTGGAAGGCGCCGACAATTCGCATTACAACGACAGTGATGAGCTACTCTCTATCGGAGCGGCCGTCGGTAAACTGCTGGGCCTGACGCGCATCGGCATTCATCACGAGCGTTTGCTTCCCGGACGCCGCACCTCCTATCCGCACGCGGAAAGCGCCGAGGAGGAATTTGCCTTTGTGCTTGAGGGCGCCCCGGATGTGTGGATTGACGGCACTCTCCATCGTCTGGAACCTGGGGATTCAGTGGCATTCCCGGCGGGTACCGGCATCTGTCACACCTTCCTGAACAATACTGATTCAGAAGTGCGGCTGCTGGTGATCGGCGAAAAAGCCAAGGCGGAAAACCGGATTCACTATCCGATGAATCAAGCGTATGAGAAAACGCGTAAGGATGCTTGGACGGATGTGCCGCCAAGGGAGTTGGGTGGGCATGATGGGAAGGCACGGGCGGGTGAGGCTTGAGTTTCTTGCAGGCCGCATTGTCGCTAAACCAACTTCATGCCGGACACGGACTCAAGGGACTGCCAGGGGTTTAACTCGCGCAATTTACTGCA
>JANMZU010000800.1:0-5976 GCA_031383585.1 Betaproteobacteria bacterium | reverse complement strand
GTCGTGAAAACTAGCTCATCTACTTTTGCGCCCGTAACGCTGAACGGAAAGAAATGTTCCACTGCGGCCGGCTTGCTGCCTTCGTAGGCACGCAAAATCGCCGCATCAAGCCCGAATCGTGGGAAATTGAAGTTATCGGGGTCGCCGCCGAAATTGGGCGCGGTATCCTCCGGCGCCCAGACCAATCGCACGTCTGAAAAGCGGTGGTATCGATACAGATGATATTGCCCGCCCTGATACAGCGTGACTACATTGCAGCGTACCGTTTCCTTCTTGTCGCCAACGCAGTCCGCCGCTAGCTTTGCGCTCATGGCGTTTTGTGCGTTTTTGTAGGCCTCACCGGTCAAGCCCTTGGTGGCGGCATTCATTTCGCTGGTCATATCGGTGATCTGCTCAAGCCGACTGACCTCGGTGGTCGGGCACTTCATTTCCTCTTCGCGCTTTCGGGCGAGAAAGCCGTCCAGCAGATAATTCTTTTTTGCGCTGGAGAGTTGCTGCAGGCACCCTGCGACACAGTGGTGATTGGTCAAGACCAGTCCCTCTGCCGATATCATCGATGCCGAACAACCACCCAGATTGACGGAAGCGCGCATAACGTGATCGACCCATTCCTTGTCCGGCATGAACCCGAACTTTGATTTGAGCGCGTCGCGAGGCAGATTATCAAAAGTCCACATACCCTCGTCCGCGTGGGCGACTGCGCATGCGCCGCAAAAGACGATCGCCCAAAACGCCCGGAATGTGAAGCGTAATCTCATGATTGGAAGGCCTTTTGTAGTGGGTTGATGGCGAAGGTCTGCAGGGTATCGGATCGATTCTATCCGATGCAGCCAGTCGCGGCTCCCACCGAAGTTGCTCGGCTAAGCATCCTATGTGCGTTGCCGCACTGACTCAATTTCGCTGCTTCGCTAACCTCATGAGTAGCAGCAATCTCGCCACGCGTGTGGTGCGATTGCGATGCGTAGAGCCATACACATAGCGTCGTCGCGCCGTCACCGTCAAACGAACCAGGAGTTACATATGAATCTCAACGTGAGCATCGGTCCGCTGATTTCCCTAATCGCGGGCATCCTGATTTTGGTCATGCCGAAGTTGTTGAACTATATCGTCGCGCTGTACTTGATCGTTATCGGTTTGCTTGGGTTGTTTGGTGCGGGCAGTTTTCGTCTGCATTAAACGCCTTCGGTTATCCGGCCGGTAACCGGCGAAGGCGCGCAAGAGTCGTCGTCATGAACTCGCGAATATGACACCACGACCTATTACGACCTATTGTTGGTATAGGCGTGGAGGCAGTAGTCGTCTCGCCGTTTGCAGATTTCGTCGCGGCCACCTTTTCAAATCGAGACCTCGTGCTGTCCCCTGGAGTGCATGTGATGGCCAATCTCAACGCTAACCCCGGACCCTAGGCTTATCGTCATTAACCAGCGCTAAGTGCTGCTTGTTTCCTTCGGCCGCAGCGCGTTCAGGCGATCCCGCAACCGTTGCTGAGCGAAGCGCACGAAGCTTCGCACATTCGGCGACTGCTGCCGGGATGATGGAAACACGATGCTCGCCGGTAGCGGTTCGCTCTCGAATTTCTTCAACACGCGCACGAGGCTACCCGCCGTGACTTCGGCCTGAACGTGATAGTCAAGAAAACGTCCAAAGCCGACGCCCTGAACGCATGCATGCACGCCAGCGTCGATCTGGTTGGTCACAAATACACTTCGAATCGGCACCTGCACGGTTTTGCGTCCTTCGTGAAAATCCCAGTGCGTCGATGACACCACGCCCGTAAAGCTCACGCAGCGCAACTCACGCAGGTCGCCCGGCACCTTAGGCACACCGACCCGCGCGATCATCGACGGGCTGCCGACGATCACCCGTCGCACTTCGCCAATGGGGTGTGCAACCATTGTCGAGTCCGCCAACCTTGCAACGCGGACTGCGATGTCCATTCCCTCCTCAACCAGATCAACCACACGATCAAGCAGTACCAGTTCGACGGTGATCGCGGGGTGTTCGACCAGGAACTCGGCCACAACTGGCGCGACGAAGGTGCGACCAAATGAAACAGAGGAGGCGATCCGCAAGCGCCCGCGCGGAGCGGCTTGGCGCGCGCTGAGACTGAGTTGCGCATCTTCTACGGCAGCGAGAATCTGACGGCTGCGCTCCAGGTAATCACGGCCTTCATCGGTCAGCGACATGCGGCGAGTGGTCCGGTTAAGTAGCCGTACGCCAAGATCGCGCTCTAGCGCCGCAAGCGTACGCACCATCGACGGCTGCGAAACATCGAGCGCATCAGCAGCCGCAGTGATGCTTCCAGCATCGACGATTTTTACAAACGCGCTGATTGCATAGAGTTTATCCATCGCATTCATATTACTGCGTTTCAAGCAGCAATGAAATGCCATCAGCGCCATTTATCCATTTGACGCCGTTCTTCAGAATGCCTCCCATCGCATCACATATCGCGATCTTTCAACCTAACTAATCAGGAGATTCATCATGGCAAGAGTTCAAGTAATCAACCCGCAAACCGCAACCGGCGACGCCAAAAACCTGCTCGACGCAGTGCAATCCCAACTCGGCATCACGCCCAATTTCATACGCGTACTGGCAAATTCGCCCAAGGCGCTCGAAGGCTTCCTCGGCTTGTACGGTGCACTCGGCAGCATCAGCCTCGGCAAACCGATGCAGGAGCGCATCGCGCTGGCAATCGCCGAAGGCAATGGTTGCCAGTACTGCGTATCTGCGCATACCGCCATCGGTCGCGGCGCGGGATTGAGCAACGAGGAAATGGTGCTGAACCGTCAAGGCACATCGAATGACGCCAAAGCATCCGCGATCGTCGCATTCGCCAAAGCGCTCAACACCAACATGGGTGACATCACGACAGGCGAATTTGACGCTGCGCGTAGTGCGGGGCTGAGCGACGCCGAAATTGTTGAGGTCATTACTGTCGTCGCGCTAAACATCTTTACCAACATCCTCGGCAAAGCCACCCGCGTTGAGATCGATTTCCCGAAAGTTGAGATGATGAGCGCATCGATGCGCGTGGCTGCCTAGGTCCGAGAAGGCGCATCCAGAAGCAAAAACTAACGTGAGAGCCGACGCTGAGCGCCCGGCTCTCACGCCGCAACATAGAAACCCGGAGTGCATATGCCCCACGCCTATACCCACATCGCCTTCACAGCCGCCGTTCGCGACGCTCAAACCCGCATGGGTAGCCGCGAAAACTACGCGCCGTTTGATGATGCACCAGAACAAAATAATCGCATCGGTCCGCGTGAAGCCGACTTCATCGCAGCGCGTGACAGCTTCTACCAAGCGACTGTCAGCGAAACCGGCTGGCCCTATGTACAGTTTCGCGGTGGGCCGATGGGGTTCCTGAAAGTGCTGGACCCACATACGCTGGGATACGCGGACTTTCGCGGCAACATGCAATACATCAGCGTCGGCAATTTCACGAACAACGATCGCGTCTCGATCATCCTCATGGACTACGCCAACCGCGCCCGGTTGAAGATTCTCGGTCGCGTACGCATTGTTGACCTCGACGAAGATCCGGCGCTGATTGCGAAACTGGAATCACCGACTTACCGCGCCCGCGTGCAACGCGGCGTCATCATCAGAGTCGAAGGCTTCGACTGGAATTGCCCGCAACACATCACGCCGCGCTTTACCGAGGCGGAAATTTCCCGGACAACCGCGGCACTACACACGCAGATCGCCGAACTCAAAGCGCAACTCAATACGCAAGCGAGTGTGGCGTCTGAGTCAGCGCCCAAAGCGCTCGGTGAAGGACCGCTGGCGCTGTCCATCAGCGCGATACGACAACTCACGCCACGCGTACGTGCCTATGTGTTGCGAGCTGCGACCGGCGGGGCACTGCCGCCAGTCGAACCCGGCGCGCACATCGATGTTCCGGTGCGGATCGCGGCGCACGGCCACGCAGGTGCACACAACGCCACGCGGCGCTATTCGATTACCGCCGCCTCCACCAACAGCTACGAAATTGCGGTGCAGGAAAATTCCAATGGTGCAGGTGCGTCGGCGGCCGTTCATCGCGATTATCAGTTGGGAACAACGCTCCACTGCAGACTGCCGGGCAATGACTTCCGCCTCCACGACGGGGCCAGACCAGCCTTGCTGATTGCGGGCGGAATCGGCATCACACCGATTCGTGCGATAGCCGTGGCCCTTGCCGCGGAGGGTCGCGCAGTGCAGTTGCACTACGCCGTGCGATCGAGTGCCGAGGCCGCATTTGCCGATGAGCTCCAGGAAAAGCTGGGCAGGCACCTGCACCTTTACGGGGGTGATCTCGGCCAGCGCATGGATGTATCCGCTGTCGTTGCGAGGGCGCCCGCAAACAGTATTGTCTATGTCTGCGGCCCTGGTTCTCTAATTGAAGCCGTGCGTGCTGCCGGCGCGAAAGCAGGGATTGCCGGCGGTGACATCCGCTTCGAACGATTCACACTAAGCCAAAAAGCAGATGGCCGTCCTGTTCGCATTACCCTGCAGCGCAGCGGAAAGACCATTGATGTCAGTGCTGGTCGGTCGATACTCGATGCGGTTCAGGCGGCAGGTATCGACGCGCCCGCCTCATGTCGCGCGGGCACCTGCGGCACTTGTGCGGTGAAAGTCGTTTCGGGCCTGCCGGACCATCGCGATACTGCTCTGACCCATGCGGAGCGCACACAGGCCGGCCTGATGTGCATCTGCGTGTCCCGCGCCCTTTCACCGGAGTTGACGCTCGATCTATGATCAACCACACTCTCCACAACAATCGACTATCAGGCAATCCCGCACCCAAGGAGAAAACATGACTGATGCAGTGACTCGCCCGCCGTTGCCGCCATTTACGCTGGAAACCGCAACGCAGAAAGTGCGACTCGCAGAGGACGGTTGGAACTCACGCGATCCCCAACGTGTGGCACTCGCCTACACGGTCGATACGGCGTGGCGCAATCGCGCCGAGTTTCCAGTGGGCCGCGCAGAGATCACACAGTTCCTGGAGCGAAAGTGGGCCCGCGAACTCGACTACCGCCTGATCAAGGAGTTGTGGGCCTTCATGGGCAACCGAATCGCGGTGCGTTTCGCCTATGAATGGCACGATGACGCCGGCAACTGGTTTCGCTCATACGGCAATGAAAACTGGGAGTTCGCGGAAAACGGCTTGATGCACCAGCGTTATGCCAGTATCAATGACAAGCCTATCGCAGCAGCGGATCGCAAGTACCACTGGCCGCAAGGACGACGGCCGGACGATCACCCAGGCTTAAGCGCATTGGGGCTCTAGCGGCCTGTCATATCATTCAGGTGACAAAAAAGCGCCGTCGCCCCAGCAGAGGTGGGAACCGGTCCAACACACCATCTGAATCCACCAATCGGCTTGAATGAGTAAGACGCTCTCAATGTGCGCTTTTTGCGCCGATTGCTGTACGATTTCCGTTGGCCACTCGGTTGCCGTAAACAGCATGACCAGGAGAGATTTATGAAACGAATTTCGAAGTCGCGTTACACCAACTCAATCCTGGCCGTAGGCAGCCTTTTGTTGCTCGGCGCTTGTGCCCTGCAGCAACCCGCGCTCAACGCACCAGCCACCTCCCAGCCGGCGAGCTCTCATTCCATCGCTGGGCTGCCGGCCAGACAAGCGGTGACCAGTGCGCATCCGCTTGCGACGCGCGCAGCATTGCGAATACTCGACAATGGCGGCGCACCCATCGATGCGGCGATTGCCGCACAAATGGTGCTCGGTCTGGTCGAACCGCAATCCTCGGGTGTGGGGGGTGGTTCGCTGATCATGCATTGGGATGCGGCCAAGGCAAAACTCACCAGCTTCGACGGGCTTGCTGCTGCCCCAACGAAAGTCACGACGGCACTCACTGTCGATGTGGACGGCAGCATCCTGAAAGCGGAAGACATCCAGCGTGGTGGGCGTACTGTGGGCGTGCCAGGAACACTGGCGGTGCTGAAGCAAGTTCATGACCGGTA
>JANMZU010000765.1:0-3808 GCA_031383585.1 Betaproteobacteria bacterium | reverse complement strand
CCGTGACTTCGATGTTCTCGATGATCTTTACGCCGCGATTGCGTGCGCCTTTTGCGAGCGACATGGTGAGGTCCGCTGGATTGGCCTTGCCGTCGCCCGGTATCCACAGCCCGCCTTGCAGATCGTCGGTGCGCAAGATCGGATACATCGCGCCCGCCTGTTTGGGGCTGATGATGTCCACATCCACGCCGAAGCTGCGGGCCATTGCTGCCTGCTTTCGAAAGGTCTGCATGCGTTCGGGCGTCTTGGCGACATTGACGCTGCCGCACTGTTTCCAGCCGGTGGCGAGCCCGGTCTCTGCTTCGAGCGTCGAATAGAGTTCGATGCCGTATTTGCTCATGCGCGTCATGTTGCGGTTGGGGCGCATCTGTCCCACCAGCCCGGCCGCATGCCAGGTGGTGCCGCAGGTGAGCGTGCCTTGTTCGAGCAGCAGTACGTCTTTCTTGCCCATGAGCGCAAGGTGGTACGCGGTCGAGCAGCCGGCGATGCCGCCGCCGATAATGATGATTTCTGCTTGAGTCGGGAGTGTTGTCGTCACCATTGTTGTGTTCCTTTGTGAATCATCAGGCCAGCCGCAGAGCGGCGACGCCACCCAGAATCAGCAACGTGCCGACACCGCGCCGTATACCGAAAGCCTCTTTCAGCAGTAACGTGCCCAGCAAAGCCGCGAACAGCACCGATACTTCACGCAACGCCGCCACAGTCGCCACCGGCGCCTGTGTCATCGCCCAGAGTGCAATGCCATAGGATCCCAATGACGCAAGCGTAC
Source organism: Betaproteobacteria bacterium (assembly GCA_031383585.1). Classification (GTDB taxonomy): domain Bacteria; phylum Pseudomonadota; class Gammaproteobacteria; order Burkholderiales; family Usitatibacteraceae; genus UKL13-2. The sequence continues at coordinate 3,039 of JANMZU010000765.1, read as the reverse complement.
CCATGAATGCCAGAGGCCATCGCCCCCGCATATAGGCCCAGGCATCGGCGCGATGCTGCGCCTTTCGTTGCCACATCACGAAGACAAAGTAAGGGAATCCATCGAGCAAAAACAGCGTCGCCACGTATTGCAGCGCATTACCGCCGTGATGAACGGCGGCGCGCACGCCTAGCCCATCCACCACCGTATAAATCGCAATGATGACGGCATTGCTGAGCGCGAACGCTAGTGCTTTGCGGTGTGCGTGGTCCGAAAACATGCCACGCGACCATCCCAGCAGCAACACACCGGCGCTGATGCCGGCGATGCCAAGCCAGGCAGCCGTGGAAAGATACTCACCAATGACGAGCCCGCTGAAAATCGCCACCAGCAGCGGTGCGGTGCCGCGCATGATCGGATAGGCCATGCCCAAATCGCCGTGACGGTACGCGCCCGCGAGAGCAATGTCAGCGCCGATGTGAATGATGAGCGATGCCGCTAGATACGGCAGCGATGCCAGCGGTGGCAAGCCTGCCAGCAAGACCAGCGGCACCGCCACCGCGCCGCCGAGCACGTGGATCAGCGCCGTATCCAGTGACTTGTCGCTCGACGACTTGACGAGCGCGTTCCACGATGCGTGCAGCAAGGCGCCAAACAATACGATCAGCGTAACGGGCAACGTGAGCGTGAGTGTCAAGGTCGCTCCCGCCGGTCAGCCGGCCCGCGCGTCACGAAAACCGGTGGGCCATGGGTTCGAGTTTTGCATCAAGCGGCAATTGCAGCCTCGGGCGTTTGGTACGTCAGTTCAAGTGCCTCAGCGACCTCGTGGTAGGTGACGTGGCCGCGACAGACATTCAAACCTTTCCGCAAGTGCACATTTGCCGCCAATGCTTTTTTCCAGCCATGTTCGGCGAGTTGGAGCACGAATGGCAGCGTCGCGTTATTGAGCGCGTAGGTCGAGGTGCGCGGCACGCCACCCGGCATATTTGCCACGCAGTAATGCACCACCTCGTCGACGATGTAAGTGGGGTCCGCGTGCGTCGTGGCGTGCGCCGTTTCGCAGCAGCCGCCTTGATCGATGGCGACATCGACAATGACCGAGCCAGGTTTCATCGCGCGAACCATGTCGCGCGTCACCAGTTTTGGTGCCGCCGCGCCAGGAATCAATACGCCGCCGATGACCAGATCGGCCGCAAGCACCTGTGCTTCGACGTTATCCCGATTGGAAAAGATGGTCATCACGCGCGCGCCAAGCAACCGATCAATGCGGCGCAACGCATCCACGCTGCGATCCATGACCGCCACCTGCGCGCCAGTGCCGACCGCCATCTGCGCGGCATTGGTGCCGACCACGCCCGCGCCGAGAATGACGATCTGTGCGGGCGGAACCCCGGCAACGCCACCCAGCAACACGCCCATGCCGCCGTGGGCGCGCTCAAGGCAATATGCACCCGCCTGAATCGACATGCGGCCTGCGACCTCTGACATCGGCGCAAGCAGTGGCAAGCCGCCGCCGGTTTGGGTGACAGTTTCGTAGGCGATACAAACCGCACCACTTGCGACGAGATCGCGACACTGATCCGGATCTGGCGCCAGATGCAGGTAGGTGAACAATATTTGGTCGCGCCGCAGCATGGCGCGCTCCGCTGCCTGTGGCTCTTTCACCTTAACGATCATCTCTGCGCGCGCAAACACCTCCGCCGCCGTGCCGGCCATGCTTGCACCAGCCTTTTCGTAGGCGCTATCGGCGGCACCGATGCCCGATCCGGCATTGTGTTCGACCAATACCTCATGGCCGTGGGAAGTGAGCTCGCGGACAGACGAAGGCGTCAGTCCGACACGGTATTCGTGGTTCTTGATTTCTTTTGGTACGCCGATCAACATCGCTTGTTCTCCTTATTGAGAGGTCCAGGAAGAATGCATGACAACAAACTGGGCCGGGAACGGGACACACTGTCATGAGCAAGGCACGTCAATACAACTCTTTCATTGGCAAATTGGGCACACGGCAGCGTGCCGCGCGTGTCAGGAAGTGCGCGAGATCGGGCGTAGCCAGACCATACCGCTTGGCCTCGTCATCCCATTGGCGCAATTTAATGGCTTCGGCTGCGCCGGGTTGCGCAATGAAATCCATGCACTCGGCCTTTTCGTAGATGCCACCTTGCAGTACCAGACTGCGCTGTGAATCGGTCGAGAGCGCTTGCCAATAGTCCGGGTGCATCCGGCACAGATAGCGCTTTGCATCGACGTGCAGCTTGATGGCATCGAGCACGCGATCCGGAAATAGTCCGCGCAAGAACGGTAGCGCGAAATACTGGTGGGTATCGTCAACGCCGCGAAGCGAAGGCGTTTCACCTTGCTCGTTAAGCAAGTGGCCAAGGTCATGGAGCAAACAGGCCGTCACAAGCTCGTCGTCCTCACCAGCTTGCTCGGCCAGTCACGCGGTTTGCAAGGCGTGCTGCAATTGGGTAACCGGCTCCCCGCTGCAGGCCTGCGCGCCGTGGCGTTCGAACAACTGCGCGATGTCGTCAAGGCTGATCGTCATGCGGATTCATGGATGGTTTGGTGATGTACTGGTGCCAGCAGGAATTGATGGCGGTCGGCCTGCGCTAAAATTCTCGCGCAGTCTGGTGCGCGAAAGTACACCTGCCTGTTCGAGGATGGGATAGGCGATCGAGCAGATGAGCGAATTGATGCGCTTGAAGTCGTTGATGATATCCAGATGTAACGAACTGGTCTCGATGGTTTGCAAGCTTTGTCCGGCGAGACGATGAAGATGCGAGTCTGCAAACGCGAGGCCCATTTCGCGAAATTCAACTTTTTGCGCAAGCAGCAGCTCCGCACTCTTGAGGTCTCCATTGAGAAACACGTTGAGGCCCATGCGCAGATTGGCGACCAGTCTGGCATGCAGCTGGCAAAGCTCCGCCATACCCGCTTCTGAAAATTTGAGCCGGTGCGCGATCATTTTGCCGGCAACGTCATCAAGAATGTTTTCGATAATGTCGCCGATGTGCTCCAGATTTATCGTCAGCGAGATGATGTCGGTCCAGCGGCGGCTTT
>JANMZU010000750.1:0-2497 GCA_031383585.1 Betaproteobacteria bacterium | reverse complement strand
GGCCAGCATCGCCGATATCAAGACGATGATCAGGCAGGGAGCGTTTTCCCAGTCGCTGCATATTGCCTCGTTCTATATGTCGCTTGAGGCGATCAATCAGGCAGCACTGGCGCCAGGCGACTTCAACAGTCCTTAATCGCGCGCTCGGTCTTTGGGCTGACCACAGAGAGCGACTTGAGGGACTTGAAATTTATGCTATCCGTCCTTAATTCGCCAATCGCGAGTCAACATCCGAACTTTTTACAAAGTTCCCGCGCGGAGCCTGCACTGGCTCAAATTTATCGGCGCGACGCGCCAGAACTTTTCTTCGTTCGGAAAATCTATCGCTAGGAGAGCACCGTTGAAATTTGCTGGTGCTCGTTGCTCAATCATTTTGAAATGAGGAAGAAATGGAACGCAAAAAACTCTCGAACACAGTTAAGGCCTCAGCATTGTCGGTCGCGATCACGCTGGCATTGCTGGGTGGGTACGGCTTCATTCATCGCGACGGCATTGGCTTGCAGCCTGCACATGCTGCCGCAGCGCCTGCTCTCGCGGCACCTGCAATAGATCCGGCAAAAAATACCGGTGTCGTATTGCCGGATTTCGCCAGTATCGTGGCCAAGCAGGGTGCTGCGGTTGTCAACGTCAGTGTCTCGGGCAATGTAAGGACTGGGCTAGGTCGCAATCCGGGCGCCCACGGCATGGATCCCAGCGACCCGCTCTCGGAGCTGTTCAAGCGTTTTCACCCGCCTTCTCCACGTGGCGATATTCCTTCGCGTGGACACGGCTCCGGCTTTATCGTCAGCGCGGACGGCATCATATTGACCAACGCGCACGTCGTGGCGGACGCAGAGACGGTTACGGTAAAGCTGACCGATCGTCGCGAATTCAAAGCGAAAGTAATCGGCGTCGACAAGATCTCCGACGTTGCGGTCCTGAAGATCGATGCAAACAATCTGCCCGCTGTAACAATTGGCGAACCGTCCCGCGCGCGGGTTGGAGAATGGGTGGTGGCCATCGGCGCGCCGTTTGGATTTGAAAACAGCGTGACCGCAGGCATCATCTCGGCAAAATCGCGCTCCCTGCCCAGCGACGGCTATGTGCCATTTCTGCAGACTGACGTGGCCATCAACCCGGGCAATTCTGGCGGCCCGCTTTTTAACCTGAACGGTGAAGTCATCGGTATCAATTCGCAGATTTACAGTCAGAGTGGTGGCTATCAGGGCCTTTCATTTGCCATCCCGATCGATGTGGCGATGAAAGTAGAGCGCCAGCTCGTGAGCAACGGCAAAGTCAGCCGCGGCAGACTGGGCGTGGTGATCCAGCCCTTGAACCAGCAATTGGCTGAATCGTTCAACCTCGACAAAGCGACCGGCGCGTTGGTCGGCTCGGTAGAGAAAGGCAGTGCCGCCGACAAAGCTGGTATCGAGCCCGGCGATGTCATTCTCAAATTCCAGGGAACCGAGATTACGACATCAGCGGAATTGCCGCCGCTGGTCGCCGATGTTGCTCCCGGCACCAAGGCCGAACTACAGGTCTGGCGTAATGGCAAGCAGAAGACACTTTCGGTCAATCTGGGCGAGATGAAGGTTGCAGAAGCCGCGAGTAAGTCGGCGCCCGTCGCCAAAGGCAAGCTGGGACTATCCGCCAGACCATTGACGCCGGACGAACAAAAACAGGCAGAAGTATCTGCCGGGCTGGTGATCGAAAGTGTCAACGACGGACCAGCTGCACGCGCGGGCCTGAAGCCCGGCGACATCATTCTTGCCGTGAATGGCGAGAAAGTTAGCAGCGTTGATCAGTTGCGCGCCCTCATCGACAAAAAAGGCAAACGAATTGCGTTGCAGGTTTTGCGGGAAGACCAGAAGCGGTTTGTTCCCATCGATCTCGGCTGATGCGGACTGGCGGCCAATTGGCCGTCACCCGAGGGGCGTGCTCGAGCTGATCATGCGCCTTCCCGACGGCCATTTTTTCTGGTGCAGCCGGGGAGGCGAAGCGCAACAGAACCTGTGCCGCGACACCGACCGTCAACCGGCGCGAGTGATTTCGTCGAACTGAACGACCGTCGGCACCAGAGCGACATCGCTGTTTTCAAGCTCAGTGAACGGTCGCTCGGGAAGTGCGGCGAGTATCACGGACGACGTCGCCCATTTGGTGCGCGGCGCCGCTTCGAAGGCATCGATTTGTGCCGCAATCTGATAGCCGTTCATCGCTGCGAGTCGTTTCCTGACCTGCGAAAATCGCTCGCGTTGGAGCAACAAATAGCGATTCATGTTCAGGCCGAACATCGGCTCCTTGCCACAGCGATTTTGCAGATGCGCCAGCAATCTGTTGTGCTTCTCCAGCAACTGAAGCACGCCCATGCCTGGGAAGGTAGCCAGCGCAGAATAGTCGCCCCGCAGCAAATAATTGGTAGCCGTCACGGTGTGATCCGAGGAGCTGGCACTGATATTGCCACCCAACGACGACATGATTGAGACATGCAAGCCGCCTTGATTGGCACCGGCGGCGCTCG
>JANMZU010000403.1:0-4077 GCA_031383585.1 Betaproteobacteria bacterium | reverse complement strand
CGGCCTGGCAGGGGCCTTCTGTTGAAACAATCCGAAGAAAACCCCACCCCCGTACACTGCCACTTTCAACCCGATCAATCCACTCTCCGAATCACGTCACCCGAGTCCTCCTTCAGGCTCATACCTGAATTGGAAAATACTGACCGTGGCGGAGGCGGCCCGCCTTGCCCGGGACGATGATGTGGTGCTAATTGCGTCAGGGGAGTATAGGAGCGACGTGGCGCTCTGGATGCAAAAACGCCTGACCATCCGTGGCACTGGGCAGCGCCCGGTAATCTATGCAGACGGCAAAAGCTCCGAGGGAAAAGCAACCTGGGTAATTCGCAACGGCGACTTCACGGTATCCAACATCGAATTCCGCGGAGGCAGAGAGAGTGAGAACAGCGACGGCGCTGGCATACGTTTCGAGAATGGCAAGCTCACGGTCGTAGATTGTGCTTTTATTGACAATCAGGTTGGCATCCTGACCGGCAACCATTCGGGGGCGGTGCTGACGATAGAAAACAGCGTCTTTGGGCTCGCGCCCAAAAGCGTGACTTGGTTGCCGCATCTTCTGTACGCAGGTCGGATCGCGTTGCTGCGCGTGACAGGGAGTCGCTTCCACGGCGGTTACCGTGGCCATCTACTCAAGAGCCGGGCACGCATAAGTGACATCCGCAACAACCTGCTGGTGGATGGCGAGGGCGGTAGTGCCTCCTATGAGGCAGACTTTCCCAATGGCGGAGAAGTCACGCTAGTGGGCAATGTGCTCGGGCAGAGCAAGCTCAGTCAAAACCCGACAATCGTCGCCTACGGCGCCGAGGGCGCCGTTTGGCCGCAAAACCGTTTGAAGATGGTCCACAACACCATCTATTCCGAAGGCCCGCGCCCCGCTTGGTTTTTGCACGTGTTCATAGACAATTTCAGTGCGACGCCGGAGGTCATGACACGAAACAACCTGCTGGCCGGTATCGGGCGCTTCACAGCGCTTGTCCCCGGTAAACATTCGGGGAACTATTTCGCACCCGCTTCCGTATTCGCCAACCCCGCCATCATGGATTTTGCCTTGGGTGCTGATTCGTGGTTGCGTGGCACTGTCAACCCGATCACCCCGGACCCCGAGCGCCTTCAGCCAGAATTTGAGCCGTCGCCAGTTGGAAAGATGCAGGTGATTCGCGGCACGTTGAAATGGGCTCCCGGCGCGGTGCAGCTAGCTGCACCGCTGAAAGAATGAAGAGCCGCTCCATCTACCCCGCGCTTCAAGACGTTGCATTGTTGCAACGATGATGCGGGTCATGTCGCACTCCGGTTGAATCTCGTACCTTAAACTTTATTATCGCAGAAGTCATGCAATTCACGAGCGGACCTGCAAGCCAATAATTCTCATATGAAAGATCGGATAAGCTGCAATGGCGGACAACCAGATTTACCGAAGAGGCATCATACTTGCAGGCGGTGCGGGCACGCGCCTGCACCCGGCCACCGCTGCAATCTCCAAGCAGATGCTGCCCGTCTACGACAAACCCATGATCTATTACCCGCTAAGCACGCTGATGCTGGCGGGCATCCGCGACATTCTGCTGATCTCCACCCCTCAAGATACACCCCGCTTCCAGCAACTACTCGGTGACGGCAAGGCTTGGGGACTGAATATTTCCTATGCGGTGCAGCCAAGCCCCGGGGGCTTGGCCCAGGCTTTCTTGATTGGCGCGGACTTTATTGGCGCCGACCCGTGCGCGCTGATCTTGGGCGACAACGTATTTCACGGCTCGGACCTGATCCCGAAACTCAGCCGCGCGAATGATCGGACTGCGGGTGCCACCGTTTTTGCGTACCGCGTGATAGACCCGGAACGCTTCGGCGTGGTCGAGTTGGGTGCGGACAACAAAGCCATCAGCATCGAAGAAGAACCTGCCAAGCCCAAGTCTCGCTTGGCCGTCACGGGTTTGTATTTCTATGACAACCAGGTCGTCGATATTGCCCGAACCATCAAACCGTCGGCGCGTGGTGAACTGGAGATCACCGACTTGAATCGGGTCTACCTGGAGCGCGGCAACTTGTCGGTCGAGGTCTTCGGGCGCGGGGTGGCTTGGCTGGATACGGGTACCCATGAAGCCCTGCTGGCGGCATCCAATTTCGTGGAAACGCTGGAAAAGCGGCAGGGACTGAAGATCGCCTGCCCAGAAGAAATTGCATTTCGGCTTGGGTACATTGATGCAGCCAAACTGGCTACGCTGGCTGCGCCGCTCAAAAAGAGCGACTATGGCGAATATCTTTACGACATTCTTCGAGAAATCGAGGCGACATGAAACCATATCCTTCTTATCGAAAAATGTCTGGTCGAGACAATCGGAAGTCGTCTCAAGAACCGGTGGTCGTTCAATGATGCAGGCTTCGCCAATAACTGCAAGTCGAGCTGTCGCATCGGCTTCGATAGTACTTACCGACAGCACCCCGGACTTGGACGTTTCCATTATCATCCCAGTTTACAACTCGGCCAGCACGCTTGCCAGTTTGCTTGCCAGGTTGACAAAGGCAGTTGAATCAATCACGCAGAATTACGAAATAGTTTTGATCGATGATGGCAGCCGCGATGCATCCTGGGCTCAAATTCAACTGCTCCGAAAAACTTATGGAGACGTACTCGTCTCCATACAACTCATGCGCAACTATGGTCAGCACAACGCCTTGATGTGTGGGCTGGGAGTGGCGCGCGGCGCATACGTTGTCACCATGGACGATGACCTTCAGAATCCACCGGAAGAAATTTCCAAAATGCTGGCACATATTAAAAAGGAAGGACTCGACCTCGTCTATGGTTGCCCAAGCAACCGAAGTCACGCGGCTTGGCGCAACCTCGGGGCAAGCATTGTTTGGCATTTTTACCGCACAGTTTTCCGCAACCCGATTACGCCGACGCCATTTCGAATCATGCGCCACCAGTTGGCACACAGCGTGATGTTCTATGACCTCAATTTCACATATCTTGACGGCTTGCTGGCATGGTGCACCAGCCGGATCGGCGGGGTAGACGTAGAACACCACGCCAGAGCCCAAGGCAACTCTGGCTATTCACTGGGCAAGTTGCTTGGTTTGGCGCTGAACCTGTATACCAATTTTTCGCTGATACCGCTCCAGTTAGTGAGCGGGCTAGGGTTTGTGACCGCTGCAAGCGGATTCCTGGTAGGGATTTTTTACTTGTTCCAGTATCTGGCATCGAGCATAGCTGTGCCTGGCTTTGCGTCTACGATCATCGCGATATTAATATTGGGAGGGGCGCAGCTGCTGGCGTTGGGAGTTATTGGAGAATATTTGGGACGATTACATTTGAACGTTAATCGAAAACCACAATACGTCGTGCGCCATCTCGATCCAGCCATTGGTCCTTTGCAGACACAGCCCGACATGTCCGAACATAGGGAAGTGACGCATGGCTGAAAACATCCATACTGAGTCATTGCGAATGACATGGTCCGAAGCGCCGTGGGATCAAGTCGTATGCGGATTCCCCGTGCTCCAGGTAACAGCCTTGGAAATTATTGGGCGGGATGCCGCAAACGACATCCAAAGTTTTGTACTCAGCCGTGATCATATCGGTGCGGGACTTGTCAGTTGCAGGTTGCCGCACGACCGGATTTTGGAATCAATGCTGTTGGAAGACTGTGGCTTTCGTTTTATTGAAATGGGTTATCTGCCTGAGCTTGAGATATCAACTAAGGAGACGGTTGCCCAAGCGGACGCTTTGACAGTTTCGCGTGCGCAAGACGATGACTTACCCCAATTGCTGGAAATTGCACGCACAGCCTTTCAGAATGAACGTTTTAAGGTGGACCCTCGACTGAACCAATCGATCAGCGATCAGCGATACCAAAACTGGGTGGCCAGTTGTTTGCAGCATCCTGTCCAGGAGTTGTATGCCATATTTGATGGCAATAATCCAATCGCGTTTTTTGTTACGGAATTGATGGAAGACGATACTTGTTATTGGCATCTCAACGCGATCGCACCAAGTTTTCAGGGCCAAGGATATGGTCGACGTGTCTGGAACGCAATGCTCAGCCATGCAACGGCAAATGGCGCCAAACGCGTCCGAACCAG
>JANMZU010000730.1:0-2164 GCA_031383585.1 Betaproteobacteria bacterium | reverse complement strand
GAAATATCAAACATTCGTCGTCCCCGCGAAGGCGCGGACCTAGTGACTTTGCGGAGAGAGACGCTGGATTCCCGCCTTCGCGGGAATGACGAATTTTTTCCGGCCCAGTAAATTAATGGACTAAAGAAGTAGAAATGGACTCGGAACTGATCTTGACGCGGATGTGATGCGTGCGCTTGCGGCTATGCAGGATGGATTTGGAGAGGAAGAAAGGACGAGTGTTGAAGCGAATGAAAAGAAATTTGCCTCCAACTCTGCATTCGCAAAGACTCGCAGGTCATGGAAAGGAACGCCGTCCTGAGCATGCAAACACACAGCCGCAAGCGCCCTTCGCAAAGCCGGGGCCAGCTACTCCAACTTAAGTTTCTGCTCTAGGACCACGCGTTTGTAGATGGCCAACTCGTCCCGTACCTGCTTCTGGTATTCCTCGGTGGTGTTGCACACCACAATGGCGCCAGTGGCTTCGATGCGCCCTTTCACATTGGCGTCCGCCAAGGCGGACCTCACGGCCGCATTCAATTTATCGACCACCTCTTTGGGCGTGTCTTTGGGCGCAGACACACCCAGGAAGGACATGCGGTTGACAGGTTCGAGCCCCACTTCGGCAAATGTCGGCACGTCCGGCAAGTTGGCAAGACGATTCGGGGCTGCCACGATGATGGGAATCAAGCGCTTGTCTTTGATGAAGGGCAGCGTCGACGGCAGGTTGTCGACAATGATGGGCAGCTGTCCCGCCACCACATCGTTCAAGGCCGGACCGGAACCGCGATAGGGAATGTGCGTGACGTCGACCTTGGCCACACTCTTGTACAACTCGGCAAGCATGTGGCCGAGGGATCCATTTCCACCGGTGCCGTAGCTGTACTTGGCGGGGTTTTTCTGTAGCGTGTCGGCGAAGGTTTTGTAGTCTTTGGCCGGAAACGACGGATGCACGGCGATGACATTAGGCGTTGCGGCGATATTGGTGATGTGTATAAATTCTTTGATCGGGTCGTATGGCGTAGCGGGGTTGATCGCCGGGTTGGCGGCCATTGTGGAAACCGACGACACAAGCAGTACATAGCCGTCGGGTGGTGCCTTGGCGACCTCCGCAGCACCAATCGCGCCGCCGGCACCCGCCTTGTTTTCCACGATGACGGTTTGACCCAGGGCCGCGCCCATCTTCTCGGAAATGATCCGGGCCAGAAGGTCTGTCGTGCCACCGGGGGCGAAAGGCACCACCAGGCGCACGGGTTTGTTGGGGTAGGCCTGTGCTGTCGCCATGCCGGGAATCGCGGCAGCGGCAATGCAGCAAGCTAGAAGGCTAGTGCGAATGCGTGTCATCGGTTCTCTCCGGTTTTGTCTCAGGAAGTGCCTGTAAAGTTTCCCCCCTTCGCCACCATTCAACAATGTGGCTTTTAGTAACAACTGCTTTGTGCGGATAGCGCCAATGCACTGAAGTGGACGTTTGGGAAACCCGACAGGTAGACAACCGGGCCAGCGAAATCTACAAAGGTAAATAGGGTCAGACACTCATGTGACCGCGCTGAGGTACGCGCCTGGCGGTAAACTTGTGGATGTTTGAGATGCCGGCGACAGCATGGATTTTTTTGATGCGATGCTATTGGCGCGTCTAGGTATCAAGTCGGACAATCACGGCAAGATGCCGGATGTCGTCATAGTTCTCAGGGATAAGAACTGGTTGCTACTGATCGAATTGGTTACCCGCCATGGGCCGGTTGATGCAAAACGGCAAGGAGAACTATCGAAACTCCTTGGCAGCGGCAAGCCCGGCCTTGTTTTTGTTTCCGCATTTCCAACCCGCAAGACATTCGCCAAGTATCACGAAGTGATTGCGTGGGAGTCTGAAGTCTGGATTGCCGATGCGCCTAGCCACTTGATTCAGTTCAACGGTGCTCGATTTCTTGGGCCATACGAAGGGGCATGAGGCAACGCTACTTTTCTAATGCACGCGCAGCGATTGCAGCGTCGCGCCCAGGCTATCGTAATCGGCAGATTTGTCGAAAAAGCTGTCCGCGCCCAATTGCATGGCACGCTGCCTGATGGCCGGAAACGGATGGTTGGTGAAGACGATCAGGTTGGGCTGGGGATCCAGAGCCGCGCCGCGCAGTTGCTTGATCACGCCCATGCCACTGCCTTCGCGCAGCTTCAAGTCAACGATGAC
>JANMZU010000712.1:0-10372 GCA_031383585.1 Betaproteobacteria bacterium | reverse complement strand
CGCTGGAAACTCAGCCCAATGGATATGGAATCGCGTAAACACTGGATCGAGTATTCCAGAGCAAAGGACGTGATGTTCGCCGCGACCGACAAACCAAAGGCGCCCTGGAATGTGGTGGAAGCCGATGACAAGAAAAAGGCCCGCCTCAATTGCATCGCGCACCTGCTTAAGCAGGTCCCCTATGAGAACATGACCCCGGTAGAAATAGAGGTACCGCCGCGACAGGCCGATATCGGCTACAAGCGCCCGAAGATGTCCAGCCAGAAGTTTGTGCCCAAGATTTACTAGTGGCATCTAGCGCATCGAAGTCTTAATGACATCGATGCGCCAGATCTCAATTGCTCGCGCGGTTTACCATATATGACGTTTTGTCTGGCGCTACCAACTAGCGGGCATAGAGCAGCGCGTTGGCAAGCTGGGTGAAACCTGCGCCGCATGCAGCCTCGGTGACGAAAGATGGCTTGCTATCAAGCGTATCGAGGAAACTCCGCACGTTTGCCACGCCAACCGAATTCGGAAAATGCGCAAACATCGGCTGATCGTTCGGAGAGTCGCCAACGAATACAAACTCGCTTTTGTGCAGATCCAGATCTATCGCGAAGCGCTCATGAAATAACAACTTGGTCGTCGATAGTTTGTCGTAGCTACCAAGCCAACCGTTTACATGGATTGAGCTGATCTTGGCGGTCATGCCCTCTGACTCCATGATGGACTTGATGCGCTGAATTTGTTGGCTCGGCAGCGCTGGAACATCTTCACAGAAATCGATTGCGATGTCGGCTTCGCGATACGCCTGATCGGAAGCCATTGCGCTGCCGGGAACATCGCGAAGTATCCGTTGTGCGACACGTTGCAATTTCGCGCGATCAGATTCGCGCTCGCCCGCCACCTTTACAAATCTCTGCTTGAGTTTGCGCTCGACAGAATCAAAAAAGAAATAGAAGGCACCGTTTTCGCCGACGACACCATCGACCGGCCACATGCGTGCGATGTGGTCACACCAGCCGGCCGGCCGACCGGTAATCGGCACAACAATGAGGCCGGCATTCTTTAGCGCCTCAACCGCCGTATATGCAGCGGCTGTGAGATGCCCCGTCGTGGTGAGAGTGTCGTCAATGTCAAAAAGCACACCTCTAACACTGGCGCGCTTTTCCAGGCAAAACTCAGCCAGGGGCCGCATGGATATTGGTTTTACGTTCACTTACGCAGTATTACGACACGCGACCTGATAAATTCTGCTGCACGCGCCTGCTCTGCTGCGTCCATATGCAGCCCGCACTTGGTGCGCCGCCACAGAATGTCGTCTGGCATTCTCGCCCACTCTTCGCGAATGCAGTAGTCAATTTCACGCTCGCTCAGCAGCGCTGCGCCACCGCCAAACAGTTCACCCAGATCGGCCATGGATCGAACACCCAGAAGCACCTTCTCGGTGAGTGATCCGTGCCTGCGAGCCAAGCGCGACAGATAGTCAATGGGTAGCGAAGCGTGTTTTTTTAGCAGGTCTGAGAGGGTTTCCCGGAGTGAATCCATTTCGCCGCCAGGCAGCGCTTCGCCCGCTGTCCATGAGCCCGAAAGATGTGGAAAGTAGGGGCGAAGCTCTTCAATCGCGTGTTCGGCGAGCCGGCGATAGGTGGTAATTTTTCCGCCAAAAATCGACAGCAGGGGGAGCTTTCCGTTCTGATGGTCGGTTTTCAATACGTAATCGCGGGTGACCTCGGACGGGTTTGCCGCGCCGTCGTCATAAAGCGGGCGCACTCCCGTATAGGTCCACACTACATCTGCCTCTCGCAAGGGCTTGGCGAGAAAGCGATTGGCCGCACGAAGCAGGTAGGTAATTTCCTCCTTCGATATTTGATGCCCCTTGTCGATCGAGGTGACATTCACATCAGTGGTGCCAATGAGACTGAATTTCTCCTCAAACGGAATAATGAACGCCACGCGCTTGTCGTCGTTTTGAAGGATATAGGCGTGGCCGCCATCATGCACGCGCGGCACCACGATGTGGCTACCTTTCACCAGCTTTACCGTCGCGCTGATCGGCACGTGCACAGAGTCGTCAAGAAAACTCTTTACCCACGGGCCGGCAGCATTGACGACGCCGCGGGCGCTCACGGTGTCTACAGCACTGCTATCAGCATTGCGCAATTCGATCTGCCAGAGCCCAGCGGCACGTTTGCCTGCCGTCACCCGCGTGCGCGTTCGGACTTCTGCGCCATGCTCGCGCGCTGAGACGGCATTGAGTACTGTGAGACGCGAATCATCTACGCGAGCGTCGGAATAGAAGAAACCGCGGCAGAGTGATGGCTTCAAACCGGCACTGTATTGCTGGTCCGGAAATGTCACGCCGCGCGATCCGGGCAGTGATATCTTGCCGCCAATATGGTCATACATGAATAGACCAAGGCGCACCATCCATGCGGGTCGCATGCTGCTATCGTGCGGCAGGATGAATTCGAGTGGCTCAATAATGTGAGGGGCGATCTTCAATAGCACCTCCCGCTCCTGCAATGATTCACGCACGAGCCTGAATTCATACTGCTCCAGATAGCGCAGGCCACCGTGAATGAGTTTGGAACTCCACGAGCTCGTTGCCGATGCAAGGTCATCCTGCTCAACAAGCAGCACATTGAGTCCGCGCCCGGCCGCATCGCGCGCGATACCGCAGCCGTTAATGCCGCCACCGACGATCACCAGATCGTAAATATGTTTGTTCATAAATTGAGACCCGGCAATCTGCCGCGAAACTTGTCTAACCACAACAGAGAAAAAGCGCTCTTGGTGTCGGTAATTTCACCGGTCCCGACCATTTCAACCGCCACTGAGAGTGGCATCGTGAACACTTCCAGGAACTCACCTTCGTCTAGTTCATGACCAACATGCGTCAGTTGAGTAGCGACATAGAGCTCTATGGTCTCGTTGGAATAGCCGATGCCTGCATGCAGCGTTGCCGCATGTTGCCAGTGGCCAGCCGTGTATCCGGTCTCTTCAAGAAGCTCGCGCTTTGCCGTTTCAAAGTGAGGCTCACCAGCGTCGATCTTCCCGGCCGGCAACTCGATGAAATGTTTGCGCACGGCATATCTGAACTGATGCTCAAAAATCAGTGTGTCTTCATCAACAAACGCAGCAACGATTACCGCCCCCGGATGCAAAACATACTCACGCCAAGCCTCCCCGCCGTCTGGGAGGCGAACGCGATCCAGATCGACGCGAATCATTTTGCCTTCCAGCACACGTTCGCTGGAAAGCATGTGCTCGGTCAGATCCGGGAAATCAGAAGGAAGCCTGGATGGCATTCAAACAGGCGGTCATCAAGGTGCCTGGGAATATGCCAAGCAGCAGCAGGGCAAAAGCATTGATCGCCAGCACACCGCGCATATCGGCGCTGGCCACAATCGGGGTTGTTTCGGTAGGCGCGTCGAAATACATGACGCGGATAATGCGAAGGTAATAGAAAGCACCGATAACACTCATCAAAACCGCAAACACGACGAGCCATGTGTAGCCGGCATTTAGTGCGCCTTCGAGCACGGCGAGTTTTGCCCAGAAGCCGAGGAAAGGTGGAATCCCGGCCATCGAAAAAATAATGAACAACATCATTAATGCGTACAGCGGAGACCGTTGATTCAGGCCCTTGAAGTCATCGATATTGTCAGCCTCGAACCCTGCCCGGGACAGCAGCATGATCATGCCGAAGCTGCCAGCCGTCATCAGCACGTAAGTGATGATGTAGAACATGCTGGACGCATATCCATTCTTGGTCCCCGCCAGGATGCCTAAAAGCAGGAAGCCCATGTGCGAAATGGTCGAATACGCCAGCATGCGCTTGAGGTTGGTCTGTGCGATGGCAATAATGTTGCCGAGCGCCATGGAAAGCATCGCAAGAATCACCAGCATGCCCTGCCAGTCGCTAACTGCACCGGCTAGAGCATCAGCGAGGATACGCATGATGAAGCCGAATGCTGCGAGCTTTGGTGCGGAGCCGATAAACAGCGTCATGGCCGTAGGCGCCCCCTGATAGACATCAGGCACCCACATATGAAACGGCGCAACGCCGAGCTTGAACGCGAGGCCGCCGACAACGAATACGAGACCAAACAGGATCAGAGGATCGACACCACGGCTACCACTGATGATCAACGCGATCTTGCTCACCTGTAGCGAGCCGGTAGCCCCATAGATCATGGACATGCCATATAACAATAAGCCGGACGCCAGCGCCCCCAGAATGAAGTACTTCATCGCGGCCTCACTGGAGATTGCCGAATCGCGGTTGAGTGCCACCATCGCGTAGCTCGATAGTGCGAGCAATTCAAGCCCTAAATACAGGCTGATAAAGTGGTTTGCAGACACCATGATCATCATGCCAAGGGTCGCGAACAACACCAACATGATGAACTCGCCACTGAAGAGCTTGCGGGCAGAAAGGTAGGCGCGGCTGTAGATGATGACGACTGCTACCGCGATGACGATGGCAAGTTTCAATAGCATCGCCATGCCATCGACGATGAACATGCCGTTAAACGCCTGGCGCGGCGCGGCCAGCGGCGTGGCGATGTTGTAAATGCTTAAAGCAACCAGTGCCAGCGTCACGATGGAGAGAAAGAACAGCCGACCTTCGCGCTTAACCACGGGAGAATAGAGATCAACCAGCATGACGACGCAGGTCATGCCCAGCAGGAAAATTTCCGGCGTCGCGAGGGCGAGATTCAAGCTGGGCGGCAACATGTTTTCAGGTTTTCCTAGTTCAGTTTGCCCACTGCCACATGTTTCAGCAGTGTATCGACGGAGACGTGCATTACGTCGGTGAATGGTTTTGGATACAAGCCCATCGCCAGCACGGCCACCGCCAGCACGCCTAAAAACAGCATTTCGCGGGAATTG
Organism: Betaproteobacteria bacterium; assembly: GCA_031383585.1. Classification (GTDB taxonomy): domain Bacteria; phylum Pseudomonadota; class Gammaproteobacteria; order Burkholderiales; family Usitatibacteraceae; genus UKL13-2. The sequence goes on along the minus strand of JANMZU010000712.1, from coordinate 5,491 downwards.
ATATCTGTAAGTTCGCGGACGTGATCATTGGCGATGTCACCAAAAATCACGCGCTTGACCATCCATAGGGTATACGCGGCACCGAGAATCAAAGTAATGGCGGCACTAAAGGCGAACCAGAAATTAACCTTGATTGCCCCCAAAATGACCATGAACTCACCGACAAATCCGGAAGTTGCGGGCAGGCCTGAATTGGCCATCGCAAAGAACACGGCAAAGAAGGCGAACTTTGGCATGGTGTTGACCACGCCACCATACGCGGAGATCTCGCGGGAGTGCACCCGGTCATAAAGCACACCGATGCAGAGGAACATAGCGGCGGAAATGAAGCCGTGCGATACCATCTGTACCAGCCCGCCTTCCATGCCCTGCGAATTGAAGATGAAGAAGCCCAGCGTCACAAAGCCCATGTGTGAAATGGACGAGTACGCCACCAGCTTTTTCATGTCGGTCTGCGCGAGCGCAACCAAGCCGATATATACCACGGCGATCAGCGACAGGGTAATGACAAATCCCGACAATGCATGACTGGCATCGGGCGTGATCGGCAGGATGAATCGCAAAAAGCCATAAGCACCGATCTTCAGCGTGATTGCTGCCAAAACCACCGAGCCGCCGGTTGGCGCTTCGACGTGGGCATCCGGTAACCAGGTGTGTACCGGCCACATCGGCACCTTGACCGCGAATGACGCAAAAAAGGCAACAAACAACAGCTTTTGCACATCGAGGCTAAGGGGCACTTTGTGGTAATCGAGAATATTGAAACTACCGTTGGTGACATTGTAGAGATAGATAAATGCAGCCAACATCAGCAGCGAGCCCAAGAGCGTGTACAGGAAGAACTTCACTGCCGCATAAACCCGACGCGGACCGCCCCAGATGCCAATGATGAGGAACATCGGAATCAGCATGGCCTCAAAAAACAGGTAAAAAAGTATCGCGTCGGTGGCGGCAAAAACTCCATTGATCAACCCCGACATGATCAGGAAAGCTGCGAAGTATTGGGAGATCTTTTCCTTGATAACTTCCCAGCCGGCAATGACAACAAGTACTGTCGTGAAGCTATTCAAAATGATAAACAGCATAGACAGACCGTCAACACCCAATGCGTAGTTGATGTTGAATCGTGTTATCCAGGGCGCTATCTCTCTGAACTGCATTGCGGCCGTAGCATTGTCAAATCCGGTCCACAGCGGGATCGATGCCAACAAGCCAAGTACGCTGCCGATCAAGGCCGCCCAACGGGCCGCGCTCTTTTGCTGTTCGCCATTGAGCAACAGCGTCAAGATGCCAGCCGCGATGGGAACCCAGATGGTTAGACTTAGAGTGTAAGAGCTGCTATTCATTTTCTTATTGGGTCGCCGGGGTGATCACGTTAGCGGGAGGCGCTTTGAAACAGCTTTGAAACGATGCCCGAAAGTTGCTGCCACTCAAACCAGGTCAGCAATGCGAACACACCAAAAATCATGGTGAATGCATAGGTGTAAACGTGGCCAGTCTGAACCTGGCGAGCCACGCCAGAAAACCAGCCGATCAATTTGGCGGTGCCATTGACCATGATGCCGTCGATGATCGTTACATCACCAAAGCGCCAGAGGCTAGCACCCAACTTTCTCGCTCCACTCGCAAAGAACCAGTCGTTGAAGCGGTCAAAGCCATATTTCTGGTCGAGGATATTGACGAAAAAACTGAGTTTGGACCGAATGGCTCTTGGCAACTCAGGCTTTACGATGTAGGCATACCACGCGACAGCGGCACCAGCGAGGGCGAGCCAGAACGGTGGGGCTGTGAAGCCATGAAGAATCATGCCCCAGGCGCCGTGAAATTGCCCTTTGAGCTCAGCCATTGTTTCGGTAGCTTTAATGGCGTTCCCAAAGAAGCCGCCATACAACATTGGCTCAATCGCGATATAGCCAATGACCACGGATGGAACCGCAAGCAGAATCAACGGAACTGTCACTACCCATGGTGATTCGTGCGGCTTCTGTCCCGGCGCCAAGCCGTGGTGTGCATGGTCGGCATGCGCCGCATCGTGTCCATGCGCGTGATGATCGTCGTGCCCGAAGCGCTCCTTGCCGTGAAATGCAAAGAACACCAGGCGGAATGAGTACAAGCCGCCAACGAAAACGCCTCCCAGCGCCGCGAGATAGGCGAACTTTGCGCCCGGCGTATTAGATGCGTGGATGGCTTCGATGATTGAATCTTTGGAAAAGAAGCCTGCGAATGGCGGGAAGCCTGCGTTTGCCAGCGCGCCGATCAGCACCGTGATGTAGGTGATTGGCAAATATTTGCGCAGCCCACCCATTTTGCGCATGTCCTGCTCGTGGTGCATCGCCATGATGACCGATCCCGCGCCAAGGAACAGTACCGCTTTAAAGAAAGCGTGTGTCATGAGATGGAAGATGCCGACGGAATAGGCTGACGCACCCAGCGCCATCGTCATAAAGCCAAGTTGGGACAGTGTTGAGTACGCAACCACGCGTTTGATGTCGTATTGGACAATGGCAATCAGCGCCATGAAGAACGCCGTGATGGCACCGATCACCAGCACAAACGACAGCGCAGCCTGCGACATTTCGAATAGCGGCGACATCCTCGCAACCATGAAAATGCCGGCCGTGACCATCGTCGCCGCGTGGATCAGTGCGGATATCGGCGTCGGCCCTTCCATCGAGTCCGGCAGCCAGACATGTAGCGGAAACTGTGCCGATTTACCCATCGCACCGATAAAAAGACAAATGCAAATCACCGTCAACAGCGACCAGGAGGTATCAGGAAACAACGACACCAGCGTTTCTTTGAATATCGGTGCTGCATTGAAAACGGTAACGTAATCAAGTGAACCCATGTAAGCGAAGATCAGGCCGATACCCAGCAGAAAACCAAAGTCCCCCACGCGGTTCACGAGAAATGCTTTCAGGTTGGCGTAAATTGCAGTTGGCCGCTTGTACCAGAAGCCGATTAGCAAGTACGAGACCAGGCCAACTGCCTCCCAGCCAAAAAACAGCTGCAGGAAATTATTCGACATCACCAGCATCAGCATGGCGAACGTAAACAGCGAGATATAGCCAAAGAAGCGCGTATAGCCTTCGTCTTCTGCCATGTAGCCGATGGTGTAAATGTGCACCATCAACGACACGAAGGTGACAACAAGCATCATCATCACTGAGAGAGGGTCGATCATGAAACCGACCTCAAGCTTAATCCCGTCGGACACCAGCCAGGTATAAATGCTGCCGTTAAAGGATTTGCCAGCTTGCACGTCCTGGAATACGAAACACGAGAGAATAAATGCGGCCAGGACACCAAAAATTGTGACACTGTGGGCGAATGCGCGGCCAACCCTGGGCCCGAGGAAGCCGGCAAGGATGGCACCGACCAGCGGCAGCAGCGGGATCGCCAGCAGGGCTAGTTTATTTTCGATCATTGCAGCACATTCATGCGAGATGTGGCAATGTAGATGTCCAATTGGCGGGACTCTCCGAGGCAAATGCCCTGGAGAAGCGCATGGATACTGGTTCTTTGATGACGTATCATCCTCAACCCTTCAATGTGCCAATATCATCGACATTAATCGATTTCAGGTTGCGAAACAGCACCACCAGGATCGCTAGCCCGATTGCCGACTCTGCGGCAGCGACCGTCAAGATGAAGAATACGAATACCTGTCCAGACAAATCGTTCAGGTAGTGCGAGAAGGCGATGAAGTTCATGTTGACGGCCAACAGCATCAGCTCAATGGCCATCAGCAAAATGATGATGTTTTTTCTATTCAGGAAAATGCCTGCAATGGATATTGCAAAAATAATTGCCGACAAACCCAGGTAATGTGACAGCGTAATCAACTCTTCTCTCCCCGTTGCTGTCTCATGCGGCTGGCGGCGAAACCGGCGCGGGAGGCTCATTCTTCTCCGCGGCCATCGAGATGATTTTCAACCGGTCGCTACTCTTCACGCGCACCTGATCGCCAACGTTCTGCGTCTTCACTTCTTTGCGCCCGCGCAAGGTAAGGGCAATCGCAGCGACGATAGCCACCAGCAAAATCACTGCCGCCAATTCAAACGCCAGCAAATAATCGGTATAGAGCACGCGGCCCAGCTCTTTGGTGTTTGAAACACCCGCCGCTGGCGCACCAGGCGAAACCGCACCGACCAAGCGCATGCTGCGGTCAAATAGCAGCAACACCATCTGCACGACCATCAATATCGCGACGGTAGCTGCGACCGGCAGGTAGCGCCAAAAACCTTCACGTAGCTTGTCAAAATTTATGTCGAGCATCATGACAACGAACAAGAACAGCACCATCACCGCTCCGACATAGACGAGTATCAACGTAAGCGCTAGAAATTCAGCATAGAGCAGCAGCCATAGCGCCGAAGCGCTACAAAATGACAGCACCAGAAACAGCGCGGCATGCACTGGATTCCTGGCGGTGTTAACCACCAACGCAGAAATGATCAGCGTCGAGGCAAACACATAGAAAACAATCGTTTAGAAGGTCATTTTATTGGGGTCTTAGATACTTAAGGCGTATGTGCAATCTGTGTCGCGCAATTTCTTATCTATACGGGGCGTCTTCTAGTCGCCGCTTGGCGATTTCATCTTCGTATTTGTCGCCAATGGCCAGCAGCATTGGCTTGGTGTAATACAGATCACCACGCTTCTCGCCGTGATATTCCAGCAAATGCGTTTCGACGATCGAGTCCACTGGACAGGATTCCTCGCAAAACCCACAAAAAATACATTTGGTCAGATCGATATCGTAGCGCGTCGTACGGCGCGTTCCGTCATCGCGAGCTTCAGATTCTATCGTGATGGCCAGCGCTGGACAGACGGCCTCACAGAGCTTGCAGGCAATGCACCGCTCTTCACCATTCGGGTAGCGACGCAACGCGTGCAGTCCGCGAAAGCGCGGCGACTGCGGCGTCTTTTCTTCGGGAAACTGCACGGTGATCTTGCGGGCAAACAAATGCCTGCCGGTCAATCGCAGCCCCTGCAGCAGCTCCCAGAGCATCAAGCTGCCAACGAGTTCTTTAGTTCTAGTCAGCATGGCTATTTCCCGAACCACCAGTTAATGATTGGCAGATTGTTAATCGGCTCCATCATCATCAATCCCACCACGACGATCCACACGATCGTAATCGGGATAAATATCTTCCAACCAAGCCGCATGATCTGGTCATAGCGATAGCGTGGGAAGGAAGCACGAATCCAGACGAAAATCATCATCAGCGTCATCATCTTGATGATCATCCACCAGATGCCGGGTTCTCCGAGCAGCGGGATCGCACGCGGAAATGGTGACAGCCAACCACCCATGAACAGAATCGTGGCCGGCCCGCTTGTTGAGTATTCCGGCATGACCTGGTCGCTGTTTTTCCTCGCTGAATACGCCAACATGCTGCTGGTGGCGACGATATCCACGATTGTGTTCATGGGTGGTTGGCTGTCACCATTTACGCGTGCGATCCCGCTGCTCGGAGAACCCGGC
>JANMZU010000687.1:0-2206 GCA_031383585.1 Betaproteobacteria bacterium | reverse complement strand
GTAGCGGGTTCGCCGGAGGACCAGCGGGTGGCGGAGGCATCCTTGTCAGCTTGTTTGAAAACGGCAGAAGCAGATTGCTCACCCGATGAATCCGGGTTTGAAATGACAGTGCCCGTTTGGGATGGTGCGCCTTTGTGCAGCGCGGCGCGCATGCCCTTGAAGCCAAAACCTTCATACAGTTTGTCGAGCTTGGCGACGTCCCGCTCTTTGTGGTCGATGGTGTCAAAGTCGAACGGTAGCGGCACGTCGCATTTCACGGTCACCAGAACACGGCCGGTAGGCAGCCAGTCGAGCGCCTTGCGCAGATTCTCGCCCACCACACCTTTGATATTGGCAGCATTGGCCATCACGCCATCGAGCGAGCCGTATTCGGCAATCCACTTCGCGGCAGTCTTCGGTCCGACTTTTTCTACGCCGGGGACGTTATCGACGGTGTCGCCCATCAGCGCCAGATAATCGATAATGCGGTCCGGCAGCACGCCGAATTTTTCCTTCACGCCCTGCGCTGAGAGCTTGTCGCCGGACATGGTGTTGTACCAGATCACGCTATCGTTCACGAGTTGCGCAAGGTCTTTGTCGCCGGTGGATATGATCGAATCCACACCGCGCGCCGTAGCATGTTTGGTCAATGTACCAATCACATCGTCGGCTTCCATGCCAGCCACTTCCACACACGGCCAGCCCAGCGCTTCGGCGACTTCGCGGATCGGCGCGATCTGCTTGCCGAGGTCTTCTGGCATCTTTTCACGGTTGGCTTTGTATTCGGGATAAATGTCGTCGCGGAAGGTTTTGCCTCTGGGATCAAACACGCAGGCGCTATAATCTGCCGGATACTCATCGCGTAACTTGTTGAGCATATTGGCCACACCGTAGATCGCGCCGGTGGGCTCACCCGTCGGAGATCGAAAATCCGGCATGGCGTGGAAAGCGCGGTAGAAATAGCTCGAAATATCGACGAGCAACAAACGTTGGCGTGGTTTTTCTATGGCACTCATGGCTGTAATTGGAGTAAGCGAAGTTGACACAAACTAAACACGCAATCAAACACGCCGGCAAAATACCCAAGCCTGCAGATCCGGGCATGGAACATCAATCGCTGATCGCTGCGCGCGAGTCGTGGTGGATGTTCAATATTATCGCTGAAATGGTCACCGCCTCAGAGCGGCTGGCGGGCGTGTCACCGGCAGTGGCGATTTTTGGCAGCGCCCGACTGAAATCTGACAGCCCGCATTACGCGACCACCGAGATCATTGCCCGCAAGTTGTCAGATGCGGGGTTCAGTGTCCTCTCCGGTGGTGGCCCGGGCATTATGGAAGCGGCCAATAAAGGCGCGGTCGCCGGCAAGAGTCCCAGTGTCGGACTCAATATCATGCTGCCGTTTGAGCAGGGCGGCAACGGCTATCAAGACGTATCGATGATGTTCCAGCACTTCTTCGCGCGCAAAACCATGTTCGTCAAACACGCAGCGGCTTACGTCGTCATGCCGGGCGGCTTTGGCACGCTCGATGAACTCTCGGAGGCGCTAACACTCATACAAACGGGAAAGATCCGACGCTTCCCGGTCATTCTGGTGGGCAGCGAATTCTGGAGCGGCTTGATCGACTGGTTCAAGACCACGCTGGTAAATGAAAAAGTGATCAGTCCGAGTGATGTCGATTTATTCAAAATGATCGACGACCCCGATCAAGTCGTTGCAGCTATTTTTGATCATTACGCCAAACGCGGCTTTACGCCTTCGCCTGAAGAGCGCGCGCTGGAAATGACGCTATAGCCTGTCGTCCTTTGCCTTGAGGAGTTTGCCATGCGCACGTTCAATCGACCTTTCGTGATGTTGTTGATTTTCGCATTTGCCTTTCCCGCGTTGACGCAAAGCCAGCCGCGGCCAAGACCAAAAGACGTGCAACCCGTTGAAGACATTCCGCCACCGCCCGAGATCAAAGAGGCCGATCCGACGAAGGACATCAAGGTGACCACACGTCAGTCCGGCACGGATACGATCGAGGAGTACCGGATTGGCGGCAGGATGTACAAGCAGCGCGTGCAGCCTGCAACTGGTCCGGCATATTTCCTGATCGATGAGAAAGGCGAGGGGAAATTCGTCCGCGTGGACGGTCCCGACCTGAAGGCGTCGGTGCCGATGTGGGTGCTATTCAGCTGGTAAATACCAGCTTGAGGCGCTGTTGAATTTGATCAAGTTATAGGCACC
>JANMZU010000389.1:0-1514 GCA_031383585.1 Betaproteobacteria bacterium | reverse complement strand
TTCAGCACGCGTTCGACTTCGTAAGGGGAAACACGATAGCCGAAGCTTTTGATGATGTCGTCCTTGCGGCCGAGAAACCACAGGTAGCCGTCCTCGTCGACTTTGGCGTAATCGCCGGTAAAGAAAAAGCCGTCATGTCGATACTTGGCGGTCTCTTCGGGCAAATTCCAGTAACGCAGGAACAGGCCGGGATCGGCCTCAGGTACCGCGATCATGCCCTCTTCGCCGTGCGGAACAGGCTGCAAGGTTTCCGGGTCCAGCAGTTGGATATCGTGCCCTGGCTGGGGAAATCCGGCCGAACCAGCGCGGATGGGCCGGTGCACACTTTGCGACAGATAGTAAGAAAATTCGCTCATCCCGACCGCTTCGAATATCTCCATGCCGAAGCGTGACCGCCATGCTGCAAGCATGTCGTCGGATAAGTGCTCGCCTGCACTCATGCACATGCGAAGTGTCGGCACAGTATCTTTGGTGGCTGTCGTCTTCTGAATGACTTGCCGGTAGATGGTCGGAACGCCGATAAAGATGGTCGCCTCGTGTTTGGCGATCAGACGCGTCCAGGTGTTCGCGTCGTTCTTGCCCTCATGCACGATCACCGTTTTGCCGCGATACAGCGGATCCATCAATCCGGAGCCAAGCACATAGGTCCAGTTGAATTTACCTGAGTGCAGAATGCGATCAACACCGCTCGGATCGAAATTGAACCAGTAGGAAGAAGCAGGTTCGCGACCGATCAGGGCACGATGCGCGTGCAACACGCCTTTCGGGTAACCGGTGGTGCCCGATGTGTAGACCAAATATGCCGGGTCGTTTGCGCGTGTCGCATAGGCGGCAGACCAGACCGTGATGGCTTCAAGCGCAGGCGTGAGATCGAGCGCGGTGACGCTAAGCCCCTCGATATGCTTGCCTTTGCCGGAGAGCAGTACCAACTTGGCGTTGGGCGCCTCGCTGATGCGCGGCGCAAGTTGTTCCCACATTACATGGTCCATCACCAACACGTCGGCGCCGGAATCCTTGGCCAGATACAGCACTTCATCGACCGTGAGCAGCGTGGAGGTCGGTACTGCAATACAGCCCGCCTTCATGGTGCCCAGAAATGCGGTCGGGTAATCTAGGCAGTTGGGCAAGCGGATCAATACGCGGTCGCCCGGAGACACCCCACGCTTGCGCAGCAATTGCGCAAACTGGCTGGTGCGTTTGGCCAATTCGCCGTATGTGGCGGTGACGGTGCCGAGCGTATCGTCTTCGACAATCATTGCCAGCCGCTGTTCGATGTCGGTGCCGAGATGCGCATCTGTGCAGGCAACACCGATATTGAACAATGCCGGTACCTGCCAGGTCCATGCCGGGAAAGGGGGGAAGGATTGTGAGCGTGCATTCATCGCATTTTTGCCAGTCGGGGATTGAATGATTTTGGCAAACCCCAGTATCGGCGGACTTCTTCGGGCTATTGTGTCTCGGGACGCCCGCCAATGCTAGAGTTTTGCCTTGAGTCGTTATTTGGCCTATAGAAT
>JANMZU010000576.1:0-9612 GCA_031383585.1 Betaproteobacteria bacterium | reverse complement strand
CGTGGTTGGCGCCCAACAATTCATTCAACCCGATGCCGCTTCGCGGCACGGGTTAATTCAGGCAGTAGGCGTTGCAAACAAGCGTTCTCTCCCCCTCCCCGAAAAGGCACTTATGCGAATCGCAATACCGCTACTCTCCTTGGCATTGATCGCCGGGTGCGCAGTTACTAACCAAGCCGTGAAGCCAATCGATCCGCAGGGACTGATAGGCGTCTGGAAAGTAGACCTCCAACCAACTCCAAGTGCCCCGGCGTACTTTCAAGAGTTCGTGGTGTCATCGGTCAAAGGAAAGTCCTTCGCTGGCACCTTCTACGGAGCGCCTATCGAACAAGCGAGAATCAATACCGATTGGGGCGTGGTTCGAATCGCGTTCGTAACCTCGGATCAGTCAGGCCCATACAACCACTCCGCGGCTCTCAACGGGAGTCAGCTGGAGGGTCTCACAAACTCGACCGGTCGAGACTTCTTGTCGTACTGGAGCGCTACCAAGCCCTAAGTCGCATGCTCCCGGCGACGCCTGACTGTTGGTTCGGCACCGACACGCCAAAGCGGCAAGCAGCTTCGCGGCTAATGTGATGCGCCCGGCGGCTTCGAGGTTAGCCCGCCCTACAGGACATCACCGCCACCATTCCTTTCTTCTCGTGCAGTTTGTCCCTGCTGCCGCTATCCCACGCTGACTGATCAAGCTTTCGACCGTGAACTTAATGCAACAAAAAACAAACGCTCTGCATTTTTTGAGCGCGGGGTCGCAAGTCAGGAGAAGGTTTTACAAAATGAGACTGCTCGCCAAGTTCAAGAGTATGTGCAGCGAGACCATGGGGCCAGAACGACAGGCAAGAATGCTCCCGTCGGCACGGGACGCGCGAACAGCGGTGTACCTTTTGCCAAGATTGCTGGCGCGCCAAAACTGCAAGGTACCCACAACTCCAGCTTTGCCCCTTCGGCGTAAAATAGATGCTTTCCAGCCAAAGCAAGCCAAGCCATGAAACCGAACGATATCAAGGCCCAATTCAAATGGGATGATGCCTTTCTTCTCGACGACCAGCTCTCCGATGAAGAGCGCATGATTCGCGACGCGGCGCACGCGTATTGCCAGGAGAAACTGCTGCCGCGCGTATTGATGGCGAACCGCCATGAAAAATTCGACCGCGAGATCATGAATGAGATGGGCGCGCTCGGCTTTCTCGGCTCAACCATCGACGGTTATGGCTGCGCAGGTGTTAACCACGTTGCCTATGGCCTGATCGCGCGTGAAGTGGAACGCGTTGATTCGGGATATCGCTCGGCAATGAGCGTGCAGTCGTCACTGGTGATGCATCCCATTCACGCCTATGGCACTGAGGCGCAGCGTGAAAAGTGGTTGCCTAAACTGGCAACCGGCGAATTGATTGGCTGTTTCGGGCTTACAGAGCCGAACGCAGGATCGGACCCGTCTTCGATGGAAACCCGTGCCAAAAAGGTGGCGGGCGGCTATCAGGTACACGGTGCAAAGATGTGGATCACCAACTCGCCGATTGCCGATGTATTTGTGGTCTGGGCCAAAGACACCTCTGACGGCGACACCATCCGCGGCTTCGTGCTTGAAAAGGGTATGAAGGGATTATCGGCACCGAAGATTGAAGGCAAATTTTCCCTGCGCGCCTCGGTGACGGGCGAGATTGTCATGGACGATGTATTCGTACCGGAAGAAAACCTGCTGCCGAACGTAAAGGGTCTGAAAGGTCCCTTCGGTTGCCTGAACAAAGCGCGCTACGGCATATCCTGGGGTGCGATGGGCGCAGCAGAATTCTGCTGGCATGCGGCGCGGCAATACACGCTGGACCGCATCATGTTTGGCAAGCCGTTGGCGGCGACACAACTGGTGCAGAAAAAATTGGCTGATATGCAGACTGAAATTACACTCGGCCTGCAGGGCTCATTGCGCGTTGGGCGATTGCTTGATGAAGGTCGCGCCACGCCAGAGATGATTTCTCTCATCAAACGCAATAGCTGCGGCAAAGCGCTGGACATCGCCCGCGTTGCCCGCGACATGCACGGCGGCAACGGCATCGCTGACGAATACCACGTTATCCGCCATGTGATGAATCTGGAAGCAGTGAACACCTACGAGGGTACGCACGATGTGCACGCACTGATCCTCGGACGGGCGCAAACCGGACTCAACGCGTTTGGCTCCTGATTCGCGTTCAACTCTGGACCAGGCAACCATGAAGAACCTGACGCCCCGCGCAAAAAGTGCCGCAGTGTCTTTGCCGGTTGAATCTGTCCCGCTGGACATTTTCGCGCTGATCGGCAAAGCCGAGAACATTGAACAAGCCGCAGTCGCCATGCAGGCGATGTCACATCCGCTGCGTATCAAGATTCTGTGCCTGCTCTCTTCCGGGGAGATGATGGTGCAGGAAATTACCGAGGCGGTTGGCTCGACGCAAAGCAACATTTCTCAGCATCTCGGCATACTCAAGGCGTGCCGCATGATCAATTCGCGCAAGGAAGCCACCAAGGTGTTCTATCGGATAGAGGATGAACGCATTCTGCAAATGATTGGACTGACACGCGAAATTTTCTGCGGCGCGTAAGCCAGTCGCCCCCCAAAGGAAAGTAACAATATGGATTTTCGTAGTGATACGGTGACGCGCCCAACCGCTGGAATGCGGGAAGCAATGCTCAACGCGTCGGTCGGCGATGATGTTTATGGCGAGGACCCTACCGTCAACGCGCTGGAAGAAAAAGCCGCCGCAATGCTGGGTTTCGAATCCGCCTTGTACGGCATCAGCGGCACACAAACCAATCTGCTCGGACTGCTCGCCCACTGCGAACGCGGCCACGAGGTGATTGTGGGGCAGATGGCCCATACCTACCGCTGGGAAGCAGGCGGCATGGCCGTACTGGGCTCGATACAACCGCAGCCACTCGACCAGCGCCCGGACGGGACGATGGATCTGGCTGCAATCGAAGCTGCGATCAAGCCCGACGACGCGCATTACGCTATTACGCGTTTGATTGCATTGGAAAACACTTGGGGTGGAAAAGTTTTACCGGCCGAATACGCAGCCAAAGTAAAGGCGCTTGCCAATGCGCGCGGCCTCGCTACGCATCTCGACGGCGCGCGGCTTTTCAACGCCGCCACGTTCGCCACTGCTGCATCGCCAAACCCTTGCACACCGATAGCGTCCGCCAGGAATATCTGCCGCGACTTCGACTCGGTTTCGGTGTGTCTGTCCAAGGGATTGGGCGCGCCGGTGGGGTCACTCTTGCTGGGCAGCAAGCCGCTGATCGGCAAAGCCAGACGCATGCGGAAAATGCTCGGTGGCGGTATGCGCCAGGCGGGCGTAATTGCGGCTGCGGGCATATATGCACTCGACCATCACGTAGATCGTCTCAAGGAAGATCACGCCAACGCGGAATTGCTGGCAAGCGGTCTGGTCAGCGCGTCGCGAGGGCAATTGAAAATCGAGACACCGCAGACCAATATTCTCTGGGCCGAGGTTCCCGAGCCGCTGTTTGCGGCATTCAGTGCACATCTGAAAGCCCATGGTGTGTCGGTATCCGGCGCGTACGGCAAACAGCGTTGGGTCACGCATCTTGATGTTTCGCGCGCCGATATCGAACGTGCGCTGGAAATTACGTCGACATTCTTTGCAAAAGCGGCGTAGGTTGAACACTGGCGCGGCATTCCGGACACTTTCAATCTGAAATGCCCGTAGAATGGCGCTCTCCGTTGCAGTCCCGGTTCAAATGGGGTTATTTGAGAGGTGTCTGTCGCGCGTCAGCTGATTGCAACGTCAACCTTTTATCCATCGTAGTCGTTTCACCTTAGCAACATTTTGTAACACCCACTGTCCCTCACTCACGTAGTCCCGACTCAATACCCAGGAGCATTTCCCATGAAAACAACCATCAAGTTTCTCCCGCTGATCGCAGTATTGACCGCCGCATCCGCTTTTGCACAAACACCTGCAGAAATCACCCCGCCAGCTGGCAACAAAGCCGTATTGACGCTTTCAGCCGCCGGCATGCTCACATACGAATGCAAAGCGGTTGCAGATAAGCCAGGCACATTCGCATGGACCTTTGCGGGCCCTGAGGCAAAATTGTTTGGCGCCGACAAGAAAGAAGCGGGCAAGTATTACGCCGGCCCGACATGGGAAGCAACCGATGGCTCCAAAGTGACCGGCAAGCAATTGGCCGTGTCCCCAGGTGCTGCTGGCGCGATCCCGCTGCAATTGGTTCAAGCCGCGCCAACCACCGGTAAGGGCGCAATGGCTGATGTCACCTACATTCAGCGCCTCAAAACAGTCGGTGGCGTTGCTCCAGCTACGCCAGCTTGCGCAGCCGGAAACGTGGCCGCCAAGACCACCGTTGGCTACACCGCTGACTACGTGTTCTTCAAGAAGGGCTAGTCTCACCTTCATGCCGGTCGATTCGACGGCAGCAAAGAAAAAGCCGACGTTTCGTCGGCTTTTTCTTTAGCGCTTCGTTAGCGGCACAAGCGCGCTAACTATTTTCCAGTAAACCAAACCCTGAAAACCCTTGCGCAAACCACTGCACTTAGGCCGCTTCTGGTGGCGCCGTATATTGGGCGTCGCCGAACGCGAGGATGGGATAGAAAACGATAGACAGCAAAATCAGACCAACAGCAAATCCCGTGCCTTTGCCGAATACTTTGGCGAGATTGACCGCAATGAGGATCATGACGACGAAGTTTACAAAAGGGATCAGGAAACCGAACATCCACCACCACGGCTTGCCGACAATCTTGAGCATCACAACGAGGTTATAGATCGGGATCAGTACTGCCCAGCCTGGTTGCCCTGCCTTGGTGTAAATCTTCCAGCCGGAGACGATAAAAAAAGCCATTATCGCCGCCCAAATCAGAAACCCCATCACCCCCATGCCTGCTAAGGCACCATCGCTTACATCTTCCATATTCTGCCCCTTTTAAAGTGTTTATAAATTACGCTTGACGGGCACCCACGCCAGTTGAAAAAAATGAAATTTCCGTAAGGGCAGCGTAAGTACTTTCGTCAGTCTGGATAAGGAACTATCTGGACGTGGTGAGTGTACATGAGCGGCCGTTTCGCCACACAATCAACGACTGAAAAAGCGGTCGGAATTTTTCAAATGCATGCTACGCAGCCCATGCTATTGAAGGCTACAGAAAGCATGTGACACGTGCATTGCAACAACAGATACATGGTTTCGCAACCGCATTTCGGTACTCGTGGCCTCAACAGCGCACTGGTGTCAGTTCAAATCCAGCGCGTAAGCCTTAAGCTCGCCGAGTTCAACCACATCGAGGGCGCGCTCGTGCGTGGATGCCAACACGACGCGCGGAGGAACGCCGGCCAGAAAGGCGTCCTCCCATCGCGTCACGCAAAGACACCATTTGTCGCCAGGTTTCAGCCCCGGAAAGCCGAATTCGGGATGCGGTGTGGTGAGGTCATTTCCGGTTCGTTTGCTGAAGGTCAGAAATTCTTCAGTGACCCGCACACAAACGGTATGCGAACCTTGATCGCTATCGTCGGTATGACAATAGCCGTCCCGAAAGTAACCGGTCATCGGCGATGTGCAACAGCTTTCCAATTCTCCGCCTAAAACGTTTTTTTGCGCCATTCCCAATGTCTCCTAGTTCTGCTCAGTCTGCCATCGCGACGTTGCCGTATCGTCGCTCTTTTTGGCTGACACCCAGTGATCTCCATCAACCGTCGACTCCTTCTTCCAGAAGGGCGCCCGTGTCTTGAGAAAGTCCATGATGTACTCGCACGCCTGAAACGAGTCGCCACGGTGCCCGCTGGCGACGAGTACCAGCACGATCTGATCGGTGGGGCTCAACTGGCCGATGCGATGAATGACCGTCGCATCAATCACTTCCCAGCGCACCCTTGCCTGATCGACAATCTCGACAAGTGCTTTTTGCGTCATGGCTGGGTAGTGCTCCAGCGTGAGTGTGCTGACACCAGCGCCGTCATTCACATCGCGAACCAAGCCGACGAATGCGGCAATACCGCCTATTTTGGCGTTGCCCGCTCTGAGCGCAGTCATTTCTGCACCGACGTCGAAATCTTCAGTCTGCACGCGGATTGTTGGCATGGTTGTCACAATACCGCCTGGCGGCATCTCAAGATTGCCAATCAACCGCCGGTGACAGGGGGAAATATTGCGATTTCATCGCCGGCATTTAGCGCCGTTTCCATTGACGCCATTTCCTGATTCACCGCAACGCGCCAGCGTTTGTCTGCTCCCAACGACTCGGACCAGACGCCGCCGCGCGCGCGCAGCAGCAAAATGAGCGCTTCCACATTCGTCGGCAGCGGCGAGGAAATATGTTCACTTGGCTTGCCGAAGGCTTCGCGCAAACTCGCAAAATACAGGACGTTCAGCATCACTTCACGACATGGATTGCGGCTTTGCGAAGGCCGAGATACTTGATGATGAATTTTGTTACCGCCGGGGCGTCGTCGAGATCAAATTGCGGGAGGTCGGTGGCGAGAGATTCGTCGCTGGCAACTGCGATCACGGACGTGTCTTCCGGAAAAAGGAGAGGCTTTTCGGAAAGCTTGCGGTGCACCTCGATCATGGGCATGGCGTGATGCTTCCAGCCCTCCACGATCACCACGTCACACGGCGTAAAGTGCTTAAGTTGTTCTTCCAGCGTTGGCTCCGCTGCGCCGCGCAGTTCGTGCATCATGGCCCAGCGATTGCTCGACGTGATCAACACTTCGGTGGCGCCCGCCATGCGGTGGCGATGTGAATCCTTGCCCGGATGATCCAGGTCGAATTCGTGGTGCGCATGCTTGATCAGAGAGACGCGCAATCCCGCTTTCACGAGCAGTGGAATCACTTTCTCAATCAAGGTTGTTTTGCCGCTGCCAGAATAGCCTGCGATACCGATGATTTTCATATCATCAGCCTAGCAGAAAACAATCCAGGCGCAGCTAGTGGAGTGAGTACGAAGCACTTTTACTTCACTTCAAGTTTAAGGGCATTAGCAACAAAGGCCAATAAGTCGCCGCGTTCATCGATGGTTTTCGATGTCGGTGTGCCAGCACCATGTCCCGCCTGAGTTTCGATCCGCGCCAGAATCGGTCCGGTGGCACCGGCGCGCCCCAGGGTGGTGACAGACGCGGCTTCCTGCATCTCGGCCACGTACTTGAAACTGTGTGCAGGAACCACGCGGTCATCGTGATCTGCTGTGATAACCATCGTTGGTGGATAGGGCTTTCCGCGCTTTACGTTGTGCAATGGTGAATAGGCGTAAAGGGCCTTGAATTCATCATCCTTGTCGGACGAGCCATAGTCCGAAACCCACGCCCAGCCAATGGTGAATTTGTGAAAGCGCAACATATCCAACACGCCGACCTGAGGCACCGCAGCGCCAAACAATTCGGGCCTCTGGTTCAGTACGGCGCCGACAAGCAGGCCACCATTCGAGCCGCCGTTGATTGCCAGCTTGGCTGGTGATGTGTATTTATTGGCGATAAGCCATTCCGCGCTGGCGATGAAATCGTCGAATACGTTTTGCTTCTTGAGTTTGGTACCAGCGTCATGCCAGGCCGCACCGTATTCACCGCCGCCGCGCAGGCAGGTAGTCACATAGACACCGCCCATTTGCATCCACACCGCCGCAGTGACGCGATAGGTGGGCGTCTCACTGACATTGAATCCGCCATAGCCGTAGAGGAGTGTCGGGTTGCTGCCATCGAGCTTCAGGTCTTTTCGGTGCGCAATAAAGATCGGCACTTTGGTGCCGTCCTTGCTCGTCACGAATGCCTGGTGGGTCACAAAATTTTCGGATTTGAAAGCAGTCTTCGGTCGCTTGAATAAGGTGGCCTTGCCAGACTTAATATCGTATTGGTAGATTTCACCTGGCGTCGTCAGGCTGGTAAAGCTGAAGAAGGTTTCGGTTTGGTCAAAACGGCCGCCAAAGCCACTCGCCGTACCAACACCTGGGAGCTGCACGGCGCGAATAAAACTGCCATCGGCAGCGTGCTGGCGCACTTCCGCAGCGGCGTCCTTCAGGTATTGCGCAAACAAGTGCCCGCCTACCGCACTGGCGGCAGTTAGCGTCTCGTTTCGCGACGCCACGACGGTTTTCCAGTTGGCTCTACCGGGATTGCTCAGATCAATGGCGATAATGCGGCCTTTGGGGGCATCCAGATCAGTCTTCACCCACAGCGTGTTACCGCTGCTGCCAATAGGCGTGAACTCGGCGTCAAACTCGAGCGTAATCGGCGACGGTGCAGAGTCAGACGCAATATAGGCGCCGTCTTTCAGCGGCATCCAAAGCAGTCCGTTCTTTCGGCCAGAACCTTGCCAGACAAATATCAGCAACTTGCGTCCGTCATCCGATACCGTCGCGCCAAAGCCCCACTCTTTCTTGTCTTTGTTTTCGTACACCAGCGTATCGCTTGACTGAGCAGTCCCGAGGCGATGGTAGTAAAGCTTCTGAAAGTAATTACTGCCAGTCAGCGCCGCCCCTTCTTTGGGCGCGTCGTAACGCGAATAGAAAAATCCTTTGCCGTCCGACGTCCATTCCGCAGTAGAAAATTTCACCCATTTGATTACCTCAGGAAAGTCTGTGCTGTTGGCAAGGTCACGCACTTTCCATTCCTGCCAGTCGGAGCCGCCGCTGGCAATACCATAGGCGAGATACCTGCCGTCGCGACTGACGACGGTGCCAGTGGTGGCAACCGTGCCGTCCGCCGACAGTTTGTTAGGGTCGAGCGCGACGATCGGTAGATCATTTAGCGACTTGGCGGCGTACAGAACAGACTGCTGCTGCAGGCCATCGTTGCGCGTGTAGAAATAGCGACCACCTTCCTTGAACGGGATGCCGAATTTCTCGAAATTGAACATTTCCTTGTAGAGTTTTTTGACCGGGCCACGTTGAGGGAGCGACTCAAGATACTTGTCCGTCACCGCGTTCTGCGACTTCACCCAGGCCTTGGTCTCTTCGCTGTTATCGTCTTCCAGCCAGCGGTAAGGATCGGCGACGCTGGTGCCGTGATAAACGTCGACCTGATTGCCCTTACGGGTAGGTGGCGGTGCCGATATGGTTTGGGCAATGATTGAGGTGGACATGAGTACCGAAAGGATAAGCAATGATTTTTTCATGGCGATAGTTTAATTGCGTGCGGTTGAAGTCAGGTGTCGGGGTCGGATTTGACCAGTGTGAGGTTCGGTTTGGATGCGTCTTCACCGAGCTTTGGATGGTCAAGTTCGACCTTTTCAATCGAGGCAAAGCGGTCGCTGATCTTCTTGCTGGTGACGGCAACATCTTTCACATCATCGTTTGCCTGACGAATATGGTCGGCAAGCTTTTTCATGCGTTCGTCAAAGCGCGAAAACTCTTTACCCAGCTTGCCCAACTCGTCCTTGATGATGTGAATCTGTTTACGCGTTTCAACGTCTTTTAACACCGCACGCACCGTATTGAGCACCGCCATCATCGTCGTTGGCGATACTATCCAGACATGCTTGCGCCCAGCGTATTCCACCAGATCGCGGTGGTGGGCGTGAATTTCCGCGAATACCGCCTCGGCCGGCAGGAACATGACCGCGCCATCGCCGGTTTCGCCAGGGACGATATTTCCAGCAAGTACATCATCCCTG
>JANMZU010000534.1:0-1891 GCA_031383585.1 Betaproteobacteria bacterium | reverse complement strand
GATCTTGGTCGCGGCGATAAACCCTGCCATACCGGAGGCGCGCTTTTCTACCAGTTGCTGCACATTCGGGTTTTCATTCAGCCTGGCCATCAATGCTGCAGCGCCGGGAATGTCGGCCAGCAAGTCCAAGCCAAAAAGTTTCTGGCCCACACTTGCACCCAGATCGGCACTAAACAAAAACAGGACATCGGCGAGCGTGAACTGATCGCCAGCGACATAGGGTGCGAACGAGCCATGGCGCTTCAGGGTAGCAAAGCCGGCAACCAGCTCCTCTTTCGCTTTTGCCTTGATTGCGTCCGGCAAAGTGGCACCGAAAAAAGCCTCCGCAAAACACATCCGCGCCGGCAGTTCGATATAGAGCTCAATCTCCTTCATCAGCGCCCTCACACGCGCTCGCGCGTACTGATCGGCTGGCAGCAATGGCTTACCTGTACCAGCGTCTTCCAGGTACTCCAGGATCACGCTGGTCTCGCTGATAAATCCCTGTGGCGTTTCCAGGCAAGGCACTTTCCCGCGCGGACTCTTAGCGAGGAAAGAATCAGTCGGCTCGGGATACGTCAACACATATTCGTATTCAATGCCCTTCTCCATCAAAGCCAGTTGAACCATGTTGGAATAATTGCTGATGGGGAATCCGTAGAGCTTTAGCATGATCGTTTCCTCGCGTTTACTTGTTGTAGAAAGTAACTGTTGATGTGATTTTGCGCGCCGCGCGATACTGCTGACTAAGCCGACTCATTTCCGTGAAATTAAACGGTTTCGACAGATTTTATTCCATTCACAATGCACCATCGAAAAGGTCAAGCGGTACTATTGAACCAGCGCATTACGGATGGATCAGCGCGCTCGGTGTTTCCCGACCGCCCCATGTCTGGCCGCGGTGGCCGGTTTTTCCGGTTCCGCGACCCATGCCTATCGGCAACCAGCTCGTCGAATCCAATGCTGAAACCGACGATGCAACACCCTCTGCTCGTCGCTTCGTGCTCAAAATTCCCGCCGATCCCAGCGCAAATAACAACCCGATCGGTAGCGGTTCAAGAAAGGTCAAGGCGATGTTTGCGAGTGATCTCTTGTTAAACTTCACGGTACTGGCCGCCACGTTGTCGGGATACGACTTGACCCCGAAGCAAATTATCAGCAAGGCCTGCACCATCGTCGTGTAGCCGATGACCCCGCCTTTTTCGAAGCCGATCTTGTCCATAAAAGGGTATGGTCATTAGCATCATCGCCGACAATGTGGCACCGGCGATGAGCCCGAAAGGGATGACTATTTTACGCATGGAAACTCCTGGTTAAAGGCTTAGTTGAGGAGCGCCGACTCCAGCCGCGGCAGACAGCGGCATCTTGCGCCGCGCCACCGAAGGAAAACGCCCCCCATCAACTGCCCGGCCACGCCCTCAACCAAGCCATCCTCATACCCAGTGCTAGCTGTTGAAAAGCAGAATTCAAACCGATGTGAATTGACGCCCGCCCCAACTAGGTCAGAATAACGCTAAAGTTACTGGCATGAGCCTTCGCCGTTATTTATACTGTAACGTCGGCCAACAACTTAAAATAGGCCGAATGCAGTCACCAAGGTTGCCATGCACTCCTAGATTCGCGCAGACTATGCACAGGCAACCATTTAGCCACTCGCTCCTGGAAATGAAAGATGGATACTGAAGAGTCCGACATCGACATCGACATTTTCAGCTCGCCGACCAGCCGCTACTACAACCCTGACATCGCCAGGAAACTGTTTGACGCCTGCGGACAGTTTGAGGAGTTTGCGGCTGGATCAAAAGTGTTTTCGGAGGGCGACACCGCCGACAAACGTGGCCTGTTTCTGAAATCCAGACCTCACCGCATGTTTCTGCTGACCGAGGGCGAGGTACAACTTACTGCCAATGGG
>JANMZU010000506.1:0-2073 GCA_031383585.1 Betaproteobacteria bacterium | reverse complement strand
GGCACTCACGATAACCATCGCCAACGCCGGCAATTGGGGTGCGGCGCCTAGTAGCAGCGCGTCACGCATGTTTTGCAGTACCGGTGTCATCGGGTTGAGGTTAAACCAGTGCCGGTATGCCTCTGGCATGACGGACACGGGATAGAGAACTGGCGTGAGGAATTGCAACATCATCAGCACGGGTGCGGTCATCTGCTCGACGTCTCGGAGCAGCGTTTGCAGCGCCGCGAGAATCGCGCCAACGCCCACAGTTAAAAGATACAGCGTGGTGACGCCGATGAGTATTGCCGGGACGCCGGCGATATGTAGCGGGTGGCCGGTCGCCACGAGCAATAAGAGCACCGCGATGTAGCCGGTCAGGTGAAGCAAAAAGACACTGTTTACCGCCGCTAGAACCAGTAGCAAATGCGGGAATGCGACTTTCTTTACCAGTGGAGCGTTGTTTTGGATGCTTTGCATTGCTCGCGTAACGCCGTCGGCGAACATCATCCAAGGCCATAGTCCGATTGCCAGGAATACGATATAGCTGTCTGTTGATAGGTCGCCCATGCGCTGTTTGAACAGCTGGCCGAATACAAAGCTGTAGATCGCCAACAGTAGCAAAGGACTGGCGAGTGCCCATATCAATCCAAAAGCGCTGCCCGCGAAGCGCGTAGCTATTTCCCGCTCGGTGAAGCGGGCCAGTAGTTGCAGCGGTTGAGGCCCGTGGGCGAGCACTCGTTCGCCTTTTAAAAGGCCCGCTTGTTTTGGGGTGCTGGTGGTGGTGGAATCTCCGGTAGACGGGGGCGAATCTGGTCGATCGCATCCTTGTGCAGCTTTATTGTGGCGTCGTTCCGCACATCGTTTAGGTAGTCATTGAGGATGCGCTGCTTGTAAGCTTTGTCTGCTTCAGCAAGCATTTGCGGCTTTACCTCGTCAAATGTTGGTTTGCTGCTTGGAGTAGAGCTCAGCAAGCGGACGACATGGAAGCCGTACGCCGTTTCGACGATGGTCATTTCATTTATTTTCAGTTTTTCAAGTGCGCTGGCGAATGCGCCATCAAGATAGCTGAGCGGTGTCGCGTTGATGTAGCCATTATTCGTCTTGACGGACTCGTCGTCGGAGTACTCTTTGGCGATCGCTTCAAGTTTCGCTCCTGCTTCGATTTTGCTCTTCACCAGCTCTGCCCGTTCGCGCGCGGCGTCCTTTGTGCGATTTTTGGTTTTGATCAGGGTGTGCCAGCTTGCATACATGGCTGGTCGTTCCATGCCCTTCATTTTTGTCAGAAATATTTCTCGGGCAACTGGCGAAAGATCAATTTTGGGCGCGTTTGTTTCAATTTCCTTCTTGCGGTACTTGGCGAGTATTTTTTCGGTTTGATTGCGGATTTCAGCTGCGGCGCCGGGTTCATTTTGTAATCCCGACTTCATGGCTTCGGCCGCCATGACTTTGTTCACCATCATGGTTTCGAGAAGTTTGGCCACTCGCTCTTCACTGAGGAGAAATTCTACTCTGTGTTCTTCCGGTAAACGTTCCATTTCTGCCGCTAAATCTTCAACTGTGACTTTGATTTTTGAATTGGTTATAAGCGGTGTGTCCAGCGAGGGTGACGTTTGTGCGTGCAGCAATGATGAGGCTGAAATGATGATTGCTACGGTTAGCGATACGGGTAATTTTTGCATACGCTGATTTCTTTGTTGGAAATGAATACATCAAATGTACTGCGGCCGGCATTCGCCGGCCGCAGCATTTTATGGCGAAATGGCTTAGAAGAACTGCAGGATTCCACCGCAAGTTTCACCAGCCCTGCAGGAGTCTCCGCCTGAGTTGCCGTTGGGTCGGACATCCAAAAACCTGATATTGAGGTAGTAGGTTTTGCCAGCTTCCAGCTTGCAGTAGGAGGCAGGCAGTGGTTCGCTGTAGATTGCCCAGTTTACCGTGACGCCGTTGATGCCTGATATGTAGCAGCCATTTCCCGATGTGTTCGTCAGTACTTTTGAGGTGTCAAAGTCACACGGTGTTGGAGTGAGCGTCATGTAGGCTGGGCGAATGTTTGCACCAGATTGCGCTGAATCCGCGAACGCAATTCCGCCG
>JANMZU010000462.1:0-3745 GCA_031383585.1 Betaproteobacteria bacterium | reverse complement strand
GCTGGCAACGACGTAGAAGTTAAGCGAGCGTCGCGTCGCAAGAAAGCAGATGCTGTGCCGACCCACGCCGTTCGCACCACACCGGTCTCGATGCTGGTAGCCGAGTGGCTCGAAGATGCCTTCGCGGCCGAGGCATTGCCGACGGCGACCAACGCCAAGCCCACGGCCACGCGTGTAGCGCTGATCTTTTATATATTGGCCGATGATGCGTCGCTGCACGCAGTGCGCGGCCGCCGTCGACGCGATGGCAGCGAGCCCGAATTGACGGGCGATTACGCGGGCACCGCATGGCTGTCGAGTGATCGGGCGCTGCCGTCCTATGCGCGGCCAGCCGATAAAGCGCTGCTAACGCTGATGATGAGCGAGCAGAATTTTGCACTCGGCAGTGTTGCCGTTGCGCTGATCGGGGAATCGGGTGCGTTGTTGATCGAACTGACGCGCGCCACCGGCCGACTTTATGGCATGAACCGCCAGATGCTAGGCCAGGCACTGTCAAAATTCAAAGCAGCCACCATCGCCGCTCAACACCGTCAGCTGCCGCCGCCATTAGTATTTACCGAACTGGAAGCCGCGAGTCTTGGATGGCGCATTGCTGACCGCGACGCATTGAAACCGTTGCGTCTCGTCGCGACCATCAAGGCGAATCAGGTGGCCATCATCGCCACCACACCACCGATGGCGCTGGACCTCGCCGCAAATTGTATTTTTCCGGTGAGCGTCTCCGTCAGCTCTGCCACGCTTCAGCGCCTAGCGAGCCTGCCCGCAATTCGCAGTGACGACACGACCTCCTGGGCGTTCGTCCGCGATGCGATCGCGGCTTTGCCGGATGCCGACAGCGTGCCGCCGCTGCCGTTTGCCGCCGACGTCGCTGTGCCGGTGCCTAAAGCCGTGCTGTCATTCGCGCTGATAGAGTACCAAACCACAACCGGCTGGGGTAAACACGCACACACCGATACCCACACCGTGCCAACCGCGCAGCTCTTGTTTGACTACAACGGTCGTCGCCGCCCGGCCGATCGCATGGGTCTCAATGCCGCCGTGGAAGCCGAGCTGATTAACAACCGGCTGGCCGGAACGCATTTACGAAATGTGCGCGCAGAACGCGAATGGGCGCGCCGCATGCCGGCGGCTCTGGTGCCCGCAACGCAAGTCGACTACCGCATCGCGCAGGCTGCCCTCGACGGCAGCGCGACTGCGCCATCCCTATGGGCTTTAAAGGATCACGATTGGACTGAACGGGGCGCGACCGTGCTCGCGGACGCGCAGTCGGCAGGATTCGAGATTGAAATTGACCCCGCCTTTCCGCTATCGCTGGAGGATATTCCAACGCCGGAACTGGCGCTTAGCCCCGGTCAGCAGAATGGTTGGTATCGGATCGCGCTCGGTGTCACGATTAACGGCGAGCCGGTCGATATTGCCCCGGCATTGGCACGTTTGATCGGCGCCCAGAAAGACCCCGAGGCGTGGCTCGCAGCGGTCGCTGACGTTCCGACCGTGCTGTTGTCGGTGGCGCACAAAAAATCAAAGGGCGGCGCGGTGGTGGTGCGATTGCCTGGCGAGCGGGTACACGCATTGCTGACGCCGGTGTTCGATTGGTTTCGTGGCGGCGCGCTGTCGCCCATGTCGGGTTTGCAAGCGGCGATGCTGACGGACCTTCCTGCCACCGCGGTGCGTTATCTCGGTCGCGATGATCCACGCTGGCTGGCGATGCGCACAGCGATCACCGATGGCGCGCAACTCACCGCAATGAGCCCGGCGGTCGGCTTTGAGGCGGCGCTGCGTCAGTATCAGTTGCACGGGCTGTCGTGGCTTCAGCACTTGTACAAAATCGGCATGTCGGGGGTACTCGCGGACGACATGGGGCTGGGCAAAACGGTACAGACGCTTGCGCTCCTGCATGCGCGCCGCGCACTGAATGTGGCAAACGCGCGGCCATCGCTGATCATCGCGCCAACCTCGGTAACGGTAAATTGGCTGGCAGAAATTCGCCGCTTCACGCCAACTTTAAAGGTCGTCACCCACTACGGTGCCGAGCGCGCCCTGACTAACGAGACGTTGGCCGGTGCGGATATTGTTCTCACCAGCTACCCCATCCTGCAGCGCGACGATGCGCGCTTTGCCCAATGCGAATGGGATGTCGTGGTGTTCGATGAGGCGCAGATGATCAAGAACGCGAAGGCCAAAACCTATGTGGCGGCACAGAATTTGCGCGCGCAGATGCGGTTGGCGTTAACCGGTACGCCGATGGAAAATCACTTGGGCGAATTGTGGGCATTGTTTAATCTGCTACTGCCCGGTTTGCTCGGCGACCTTGATAGTTTCAATCGCATTTTTCGGTACCCGATTGAGCAACGCGCCGCAGCCGGACAAATGCAAAAGCTGCGTCAGCGTGTGCGCCCATTCCTGTTGCGGCGTACGCGCGAAGACGTACTTGATGACCTGCCAGAGAAGACCGAATACACTCGGCTGATCGAGCTGCTGCCTGGGCAAGTCGATGTGTACGAAAGCCTGCGCACGGCGATGGATGACGACATTCGCAAAGTGATCGAGAAGAAGGGCCTGAAGCAATCGACGATTCACATTCTTGATGCGCTGCTAAAGCTGCGCCAGGTTTGTTGCGACCCGCGTTTGGTTCGCCTGCCCGACAATGGACAAGGCGCCAATCGGTTCGCCGAGGCGGGCTCCGCGAAGCTCGATTGGCTCAAAGCACACGTGCCGGAATTGCTCGAAGAAGGCCGCCATATATTGATCTTCTCGCAGTTCACCAGCATGCTGGCGCTGATCGGCGAGGCGCTGACTGTCGAAGGCATCAAATACGTCACCCTCACCGGCGACACACGCGACCGCGAAACGCCGATCCGCGAATTTCAATCAGGCGAGGTGCGCGTGTTTCTGCTGAGCTTGAAGGCCGGCGGCGTCGGGCTCAATCTCACCGCGGCCGATACCGTGATTCACTACGATCCATGGTGGAACCCGGCGGTGGAAGCGCAGGCCACTGCGCGCGCGCATCGCATCGGGCAAGTCAAGCCAGTCTTCGTGACGAGGCTGGTGGCGCAAGGCACGCTGGAGGAAAGCATGATGACGCTGATCGCCCGCAAGCGTGAGTTGGCGGCGGCGCTGCTTGACGGCGAAGCCGGTGCGTTGACGGGCATCACCATTGCCGATGTTGAATCGCTGTTGGCGCCCATATCGAGTTTGGCGGAGACACCGGCTACGCGGTGACTTCGCGTAACCAGCGAACTGGGCTAAAGCACAGGGCCATTGACTATCGGGCGGGCAATCCGGGAACAAGTTATGGTGCAATCACGAGCATCGGCGCGCCTCACCAGCCATTTTGGCGTGGAACTGCCCGCTAATAAACGAGTTTCGATTTTCTGCTGGCAAGCCTTTAATCAGCACGATTCATAAACTCGCACAGCAAGCGGTGAAAGTGATGGGTGCCCAGCTCACGCGTCGGCGAATAGCGGCCCTTGCTGTAGAAGACTGACCGGGTGCCTCGCTGCACGGCTTCGACGATGGCTTCATCTTCCATCTCCACCTGATGCAAGGCTGCGCCAGCGCCTTTGTCCAGCTTGGACGGGTCCCAAACGTAGCTGCGAAAAGCGACACGTGTGCGATTGATGGTTTCGGGCTGATCGAAATTGTGCGAGAGGCCCCAAGGATAAAAATTAAGCATCAGATTCGGGAAGATCCACCAGTAATACGCGGCCAGCCTCAAGCCATGGTCGGGCGAGCGTTCTGTCGG
>JANMZU010000441.1:0-6289 GCA_031383585.1 Betaproteobacteria bacterium | reverse complement strand
CGCTATCGGCGTGCGCGATGCGAAGTACCCAGAATTCGACATCAAAAAAGTGCTGGAACGCCTGCTGGTCAAAGGCAGTATCGTCGTCAAGAAAGCCTACTGCGACTGGGATCGCTACAAAGAATTCAAGAAAACGATGCACGAGGCCGCATTTGAGCTGATCGAAATCCCGCATGTGCGGCAATCCGGCAAAAATTCTGCGGACATCCGCCTGGTCGTCGATGCGCTGGACCTCTGCTACACGAAGGCGCACGTGGATACGTTTGTCATTATTAGCGGTGACTCTGATTTCTCACCGCTCGTGTCGAAACTCAAAGAGAACAACAAACGGGTGATCGGCGTCGGTGTGAAGGATTCGACCTCCGACCTGTTGAGTGGCGCTTGCCACGAATTTATTTACTACGACGACCTGGTGCGTGCGCAGGAAGCGAAAAAGCAAGCCGGCCGCCAAGCCACCGCCAAGCCCGCCGCACAGGCGAAAAAGACTGCGCAAAAACCGGAAGACGACAAGCGAATTGAAGTCTTGGATTTTCTGGTCGATACCGTTGAAGACCTGATCAACGAGCGCGGCTCGGATGAAAAACTCTGGGGCTCGATGGTCAAGCCGACGATGCAGCGGCGCCGGCCAGGCTTCAATGAATCGTCTTATGGCTATCGCAGTTTCAAGGAACTGGTTGAGGATGCCGACAAGCGCAAGATGGTGGTGATGGTGCGCGATGAAAAGTCGGGACAGTACACCATTCAGTTGCCGGCGAACCGCTGAATTGACGCGCTTCACCGACCGAAAATGCTCCGCGCTCCGCGCCAGCGCTAGTGTTTCTACAAATCACGCCACTTTCCCAAGCCGCTTTCGCTGCCCAAAAATCACCAACCCCAGCAACAAAAACGCCGGCAACGCGAACCACTCCTTGGCTGGCTGCGGGTTCCGCACTTCAATGCCAAGCAGCCGGTTCTTATCGCCGACATCCAGCCGCGCTCTTTCGGCTTTGCTATCGACGCCGATATCGACAATATCGAGTTTGCCATCCTTTGGCGCGGCATCAAGTTCAAGCCCAACGCGTTTCAGGCGGCCTTCGTTGCTGCCCTTGGTCACCGGCAAAATGAAAGTACGCTGCTCAATGCTGACTTTGCCGCTCTTCTTGTCTCTTTCTTCAACCTCGATACGCAGGCGCATGTTCTGGTCGACGTTCAAAGTGTTGATGACGGCCTGCATCTCGCCAACGGGTGCTACGCGATATGGCGTATAGAACCAGTCACGATAGATATCCGGGCGAAACAGTGAGAAGGTGATCAGCAGCAGAACCACGGTTTCCCATTTGCGATTGCGCGTGAAAAAAAATCCCTGCGTCGCGGCGGCGAAGACTAGGCAGGCGGCCAATGCTGTCAGCACCACCCAGCTGAAATGCCACCAGGAATCGATGCCTATCATCAGCAACTCGGTATTGAAGATAAACATGAAGGGCAGGATAGCGGTGCGGATTTCGTAAATGAATCCCTGTACGCCTGTCTCCAGAGGATCGGCGCCGGAAAGTCCCGCAGCTGCATACGCCGCCAGCGCCACCGGCGGCGTGGCGTCGGCCATGATGCCAAAATAGAACACGAACAGATGCACAGCGATCAAAGGCACTTCCAGACCATGCGATGCCGCGAGCGCGACGATGACAGGGGCGAGCAGCGTCGCGACCACAATGTAGTTTGCTGTGGTGGGCAGGCCCATCCCGAGGATCAACGAAAACACCGCGGTCAGCACCAGCACGCCCATCAGCGAGCCGAACGAAAGCTCCTCCACCACATTGGCCAGCACTTGGCCAATGCCGGTGAGGCTGACCGTACCGACGATGATGCCGGCCACTGCGGTAGCGATGGCGATGCCAATCATGTTGCGGCCACCCAGTTCCAGGCTTTCGAACAAGTCCATGAATCCGTGTTTGACCGAGCCAGCCAGCGAACGCTTGCGGAAGAAGGCGATCATTGGCCGCTGCGTGACCAACATCAGCGCCATGAAGGTGCAGGCGTAGAACGCCGCCAGTCCCGGCGATTGCTCCATCACCATCAAGCACCACACCAGGATGAACAACGGCAGGATGTAGAAAAGTCCAGCCAGCAAGGTGGGCATGGTCGCTGGCAATTCGGTCATTGATTCCGGCGTGAGTGCTTCGGTGGCGTTATCCGGCCAGCGTGCGGAATACCACACCAGTCCCACGTAAATGACGCTGACCAACGCCCCCACGACCACGCTGGCTGCCTCGCCGAATAGCTGTGGAATCAGTTCGGTAAGCCAGAGTGAAAACTGCACCACGATCAAGGTGCCGACAATAGCGCCGGTCCATCCCAGCAGGCGGCCCTTCAGCGGCGACAGACGGCGCGGCAGGCCGACCATGCCGGCCTTGAGCGCTTCCAGGTGAACAATGTAGAGCAGCGAGAGATATGCGAGAGTCGCCGGCAGGAATGCGTGCTTGATGATTTCGCTGTAGGGAATATTGACGTACTCGACCATCAGGAAGGCGGCCGCGCCCATTACCGGCGGCATAATCTGGCCATTGCTCGACGACGCGACTTCGATAGCGCCTGCTTTCACCGGCGAATAGCCGACTCGCTTCATCAGCATGATGGTGACATTGCCGCCGGTCAGCACATTGGCCACCGAGGAGCCGGAGATCATGCCGTTCAAACCCGATGACAGCACCGCCGCCTTTGCCGGGCCGCCGCGCATGTGTCCCATCAGGGCGAATGCCACGCGAGTGAGGTAATTGCCTGCGCCGGCTTTGTCGAGCATTGCGCCGAACAGCACATAGAGAAATACAAAGCTGGTGGATACGCCCAGCGCCACACCGAACACGCCCTCGGTGGTGAGCCATTGGTGCGATGCCGCACGCGAAATAGAGGCGCCTTTGTGCGCGATCATGTCCGGCATGTACTGGCCAGCGAACATATACACCAGGAACACGATGCCCATGATCATCATCGGCTTGCCAAGGCAACGTCGGGTCGCTTCCAGCAGCATCACGACGCCGACGAAGGCGACGGCGATGTCGAGTTTGGTAGGGCTGCCGGGGCGGGTGGACAGCTCTGCGTAAAAAATAAAAATGTAGCTGGTGCAGAATGCGGCGACGCATGCGAACACCCAGTCATAGGCGGGGACGTGTTTGCGTGAGCTTTTCTTCCACATCGGGTAGGCAAGGTAGACGAGGAAGATCGCGAAGCTGAGGTGAATCGAGCGCGCCATGGTGTCGTTGAACATTACGAACTTCTGTAATGCCGGCACGACAGCCGACACCCAGAACGGTACCGGCGAGGAAATCCACAACTGGAATAGCGACCAGGAAACCGCGAGGTAAACGATCAGTTGTTTGGTGAAGCCAGTTGGCGCGCGTGCGCCGGATTCAGCGGCAAGAACTTTGTCGATCAGGCCCTGGTTGGATACGCCGGTGGTGTCATGCGTGTTCTCCGCGCTCATTTTTTCTCCCCGAGATTATTATCTTTAATTCTGCATGTGAGAACTTCCTTTGGCTTCCCGCTCTCCCTAGCCTCGCCCACGAGGGGCGCGGGGAATCGCTACCAAATCACCGCCATCATTCACCGCATTGCGCCTACCATGTCGCCAGCCTTGTTGCCTGATCACGAGGCTATCATCTTTCGCCAGCCATGCAACAATTGCAGCCACCACTTACCTCGTCATCAACTCCATGACCAACATCCTCCAACGCAATCCCGCCGCCAAATTGCCCGTCGCTGTACGCGGTAAGGGCGTCTATCTCTACGACAGTGCCGGTCGACAATACCTCGACGCGTCTGGCGGCGCGGCAGTTTCATGTCTGGGCCACGGCCATCCCGATGTGCTGGCCGCGATGCGTGCCCAACTCGATCAACTGGCCTTCGCGCACACCAGTTTCTTTACGACCGAGGTCGCTGAAAATCTCGCGTCCACACTAGTCGGCAGTGCGCCTATCGGTATCAGCCACGCCTATTTTGTCTGCGATGGATCGGAGGCGGTAGAGGCGGCACTGAAGATGGCGCGGCAGTATTTTGTCGATATCGGCCAGCCACAGCGCAAACACCTGATCGCGCGCCGCCAGAGTTATCACGGCAATACGCTGGGTGCACTCGCGGTGACGGGGCGCGAATGGAGTCGCGCGCCGTTTGCGCCGCTGCTGATGCCGGTCACGCGGGTGTCGCCCTGCTACGAGTACCGCGAGATGCGCGCCAATGAAACGCCAACGGAATATGGCGCCAGGCTGGCTCAGGAGCTTGACGACGCCATCGTCGAGCTTGGTGCCAGCGAAGTGATCGCGTTTATCGCCGAAACGGTTGGCGGCGCGACGCTTGGTTGTGTGACGCCGGTGCCTGGCTATCTCAAGCGCGTTCGCGAAATCTGCGATCGCCACGGCGTGTTGCTTATTCTTGATGAAGTGATGTGCGGCATGGGCCGCACCGGCACACTTCACGCATGCGAACAAGAAAGCGTGGCGCCGGATCTGATGACCATCGCCAAGGGGCTGGGCGGCGGCTACCAGGCCATCGGCGCTGTGCTGGTGCAACAGAAGATCGTCGAAGGCATCCGCCAAGGGTTAGGTGCATTCCAGCATGGCCACACCTACCTCGCGCATCCGATGGCTGCGGCAGCCGCGCTGGCGGTACAGCAGGTGATCGTACGCGACGCGTTGCTGGACCAGGTGAAACGACAGGGTGCTGGCCTGACCGAGAGGCTACAATCGGCTTTTGCAGCACATCCGCATGTGGGCGACATACGCGGGCGCGGACTGTTTCAAGCTGTAGAACTGGTGCAAGATCGCGTCGGCAAGGTGGCGTTTCCTGCGGCGCACAAAGTGCACGTCCGGCTGAAAGCGGAGGCAATGGCGCGCGGGCTATGCTGCTATCCCTCAGGTGGCGCAGTTGACGGCAAATCCGGCGACCACGTAATGCTGGCGCCGCCGTTCATTGTGAGTGATTTGGAACTGGATTTGATTGTGGAGCGCTTGAAGGCGGCGGTGGATGCGGTGACCGGCGCGTAGAGCCGCCATCGCAGCGCATTCTGTGACGCCGGCGGGGAAGCTTCACCTGCATCGCAGAGCCAGAAAAAAAGAGCGCCACGCGGCGCCCTTTTTTTGACAGATGAGGGCTGGCTTACTTCATCAAGCCCTTTTCCTTAAAGTATTTCACCGCGCCCGGATGAAACGGCACGGTGTTGCCTTCCAGCATCTGCTCTTTGGTGATGTTCGCCACCGCCGGATGCAACTTTTTGAAATCGTCGAGGTTATCGAACACTGCCTTGGTGATGATGTAGGCGGTCTGCTCGGGCATATCGGCGCTGGCGACGATGGTGGCGAGCACACCGAAAGTCATTTGCGCGGTGTCGGTGCCTTTGTACATCTTGCCGGGTACACTGGCTTTGGCGTAGAACGGATTTTCTTTCACGAGCTTGTCGACACCCGGGCCGACGACCGAGGCGATGTTGGACGCACACGAGGTCGCGGCTTCCTGGAATATCGCGTTCGGATGACCGGCGACAAATGTAAAGGCGTCGATCTTGTTATCGCACAGGGCAGGCGCCATCTCGACAAATTTGAGCTCGCCGGCAAACTTGAGGTCTTCCT
This sequence comes from Betaproteobacteria bacterium, assembly GCA_031383585.1. GTDB lineage: Bacteria > Pseudomonadota > Gammaproteobacteria > Burkholderiales > Usitatibacteraceae > UKL13-2. The sequence continues at coordinate 695 of JANMZU010000441.1, read as the reverse complement.
TTTTGATGCCCATTGCGGACATTACCAGTTCGGTGGTGCCGCGCGTGCCGGAACCGGGGTCGCCGATATTGATGCGCTTACCCTTGATGTCGGAGAAAGACTTGATGTTGGCATCCTGGCGCGCTACCAGCGTCAACAACTCTGGATAGACCGAGAACAGTGCACGCAATTTTGGCTGGGGCTTGTCCTTGAATGCATTCACGCCGGTCATCGCGTAATACTGGGTGTCGCTTTGGGCGAAGCCAATATCCATGTCGCCCGACATCACCGCATTGATATTGAACACCGAGCCGCCGGTGGACTCTACCGTGCAACGCAGGCCGTGATCTTTGCGATTAGCGTTGACGAAACGGCAGATGGCGCCGCCCAGCGGGTAATAAACGCCGACGATGCCGCCGGTGCCCACGGTGATGAATTTTGATTGCTGTGCCTCGGCGGGTGTACTGATCCCTGCCACGCAGGCCGCGACCAGTGCCGCTGCCAGTAACGCCTTGAAGCCAAGGCCAGCTTTTGCTTTCGAAATCATGAACTCCTCCGTTTGTTGATTGCTGTGATGTGCTGCGGGTAGGTTATCACGCAGGTATGAGGCATGCTACAGAACCATGCAGAACCAGCACCGGCGCACCTTTCGGCGGCATTCTGCCTGAAGATGGCCGTCAATGCTGGTGTTTCGCATTTTTTTTGGAAATGAGCAG
>JANMZU010000404.1:0-3891 GCA_031383585.1 Betaproteobacteria bacterium | reverse complement strand
ATTAGTCGCCCCTGCAAAACCCCTGAAAGCCGCTCTGGTGCTAGCGTTTAGCCAGAAATCACTAGCTTAATTCTCGTAGACATCGCACAAATTCACCGCTATATCTACCAGTTTTGCGGAGTGAAGAATGGTGGTGGCCGGCGAAATCAGCAGACGTTCACTGGCGAGCCGTTCCAGGCGTTTTGTGGCTGAGAGGCGCGCCAGTGCTGGGGTTTTTGTAAAAAGTGCGCTCTAAACAACCGGCGTCAGCAGCTTCCCCGAGTCAAAAAAGCTGCGTAGATTGGCTAACGTCAGATCCGCCATCGCCCGGCGGGTTTCGTTGGTGCCGCTGGCGATGTGCGGCAGCAGCACCACATTGTCGAGCGACAGTAGCGCTTCGGGGACATTCGGTTCGTTCTCGAATACATCCAGTGCGGCGCCCGCAATTTTCTTGTTTACCAGAGCAGTGACGAGTGCAGTCTCATCGACGATCGAGCCGCGCGCGATGTTGATCAGAAAACCGTTTGAGCCAAGCGCATCGATCACCTCAGCCGAAACGAGATGCCGCGTCTCAGCGCCGCCGGAACTTGCCAGCACCAGAAAGTCCGCCCAGCGTGCGAGTTCAATCAGCGACGGCTCGTACGCAAAGCCAACGTCATCAACGCGCCGACGGTTGTGGTAACGCACGTCCATATCAAAACCCGACGCCCGCTTGGCGATCGCACGACCGATGCGGCCCAGGCCGAGAATACCCAGGCGCTTGCCGCTCACGCGTGTCTGCAACGCGAACGGACCGCGCATCCAGTCGCCACGACGCAGGAAGCGCTCGGATGCCGACAAGCCGCGCGCTACGTTGATCAGCAATCCGAATGCGATATCGGCGACACAATCGTTAAGTACGTCGGGTGTGTTGCCGACCGGTATGCCGCGAGCCGCCGCTGCGGCAATATCGATGGTGTCGTAGCCGACGCCGAAGCTGGAAATCACTCGCAGATTTGGCAAGCGTGCGATCAACGCCGCGTCCGCACCCCAACGTGCCGAGGTGGCGAGGCCGACGAACTCACTGCCGTGTTTGGCGAGGAATTCGTCCTGATCGGATTCACGCCAAAGCTGATGGACATCGAATTCCTGCGTCAGCGCAGTGTCGAGAGCGGGCATGTATGCGCCCTTTTGCAGAATGCGAGGTTTCATGTTGGGTGTCTGTTGTTGAGCTAGCTGTAAATTGTTCCGGGCTCAGTTCGCTCTCCCTTGTCCCCGGGGAGAACGACTAGAGTGCAGATGTTTTTGGGGGCTCCATTAGTTATATCTTCCCGCCAAAACAAAATCGTCGATCAACGATACCGGCGCGCCGGCAAGCACAGCCGCTTCCTTCAGCGTCTGGATCGCGCTTTCTGCCAGCGGCAGACCATCTCGCAAATGGCGCATCCGTGCGGCACGCTCAACCTCACCAGGCAGCAGAACCGGCTTGCCCGCATCCGCCGGCGTTGATGACTTGACCCATTCCGAAAACCGCGCAGCTTCACTAGTAATCCAGTCATCTGCAGCAAGTTGATTCGGATCGATGGCAATCACCGTGAAATTGTTGCAGTTAATCTTCTTGTCGACACCGCTTACGCCACCGCCAGAAATCGCGCCCGCCATCAGATCGACCATCAGTGATAGCGCATAGCCTTTGTGCCCGGCATCGAGTCCGCCCAGCGGCAGCATTGAACCACCGTCGTAGAGCGCGGCCGCGTCGGTGGTGGATTTGCCCGCACGGTCGACAATCCAGCCTTCGGGTATCGGCGTGCCTGCATCGCGATGCAGCCGTACTTTGCCCTCAGCGACGACGGAAGTTGTCAGGTCAACGACGATCGGGTCGGAGCCTGCAATTGGCATGCCCCATGCCAGCGGGTTGGTCGAAAGCCTGCCCTCGCGTCCACCCCACGGCGCGACTCTTGGCATGGACAGCGTATTGACGAAATGAAACGACACGCAGCCTAACTCTGCTGCCAGCTCCACCCAGTCACCGAGCCGTCCCACGTGGGCGATATTGCGCAATGCCACCAGCGAAATACCCTGCGTCTTTGCCTTCGCACAAGCGAGGCGCGTCGCGTGCGCCGCACCGATCTGCCCAAAGCCCAGCCCGCCTTCGAGCACTGCAAAGCCCGGGCCTTCGCTGACGAGCTGCGGCGTCTTGCAGCAGGCGATCTGGCCTTTCTGGATTTGCTCGACGTACTGTTTAACCCGCAGCACACCATGAGAAGTGTGGCCGACGAAATCCGATTTGACCAAATAGTGCGCGACCGATTTTGCCTCGTTCTCGCCAGCGCCCGCGGCCGTCAGAATCGCTGCCGCGACGTCCTCCAGCGCCTTGAATTGATAGCGCGATATGCTGCTCACGCGCGATTCAGCTCTTGAATTTGTCGCGCAACGCCTGCGTGGCGCCGCGAAACACACCCAGGTCGCTGCCGACGGCGACGAAGGTACAACCCCACTCCATGTATCGGCGTGCGTCGGCTTCCGCCGGTGCCAGAATGCCACTGGGCTTGCCATTGGCGCGGGTGCGTTCGATTAAGTGCTTGATCACGGTCTGTACTTCAGGATGGCTCGGATTGCCAAGGTGCCCGAGTGCCGCAGACAGATCGCCAGGCCCGACAAAAACGCCATCGACACCGTCGACTTGCGCAATCGCATCAACCGCATCGACACCAGCGCGGCTCTCGATCTGCACCATCACCGCGATATGGTCGTTGAGGGTGGCGAAGTAGTCAGGCACGGTGCCGTAACGGTTATTGCGCTGCGAGACCGAAATGCCGCGTATGCCTGCGGGCGGATAGCGAGTGGCGGCGACGGCGTTGCGCGCCTGCTCGGCAGACTCGACATACGGGATCAGGAAATTATGGAAGCCCGCGTCGAGCAGGCGCTTGATGATGACCGGCTCGTTCCACGGTGGGCGTACCACTGGCGCACTCATGCTGTCTTTCAACGCCATCAACTGTGGGATGAGCGAGATGACGTCGTTGGGTGAATGTTCAGCGTCTAGCAGTAGCCAATCAAAACCCGCAATGCCCAGAATTTCAGTCGTGATCGGATTGGCGAGCGAACACCAGCAGCCGGTAAGTTGCTTGCCTGCCAGCAGGTCGCGGCGAAAATTATTGGGCGGGGTTTGATAGGGTGTCATGACAGCTCCGTAGATATTTAATCGACCTGTGCGCCAGAGACCTTGGCCGCGTTCGACCATTTGGCAATCTCGGCTTGCACAAACTCAGAGAATTGCTGTGGCGTCCCGGCGACGACCACGAATCCTTGCGCCTGCAGGCGCTGCTTCATCTCGGCAAGGTTCATAGCTTTAGTAGTTGCTTCGCTCAATTTCTGGATCACCTCTTTCGGCGTTCCTGCCGGTGCCGTAAGGCCAAACCAGGAGACTGCCGAAAAGCCCGGGAAGCCGGATTCGGCAATTGTCGGCACATTCGGATAGACGGGATTGCGCTCCAGACTGGCCACGGCGAGTGCGCGCAGCTTGCCGCCTTGCACTTGCGGCAGCGCGTTGTCCTGATTGATAAACAGGATCGGCACCTGGCCCGCGATGGTATCGGTGATCGCCGGCCCGCCGCCTTTGTATGGCACATGGACCAGGCTGATGCCTGCTGCAAGTTCCAGCATCTTCATCGCCAGATGGCCCGACGAGCCATTACCCGAACTGGCATGCGAATACTTGCCTGGAGACGCCTTGGCGAGTGTGATGAATTCGGCAAATGTCTTGGCAGGGAACTCGGGATTCACCACCAATACATTTGGGCCGGTCGCGAGCAGTGAGACATGCGCAAAATCCTTGTCGGCGAAAGGCATGCTGCGGTAGAGCGAATAGTTGATCGCGTTGGAGCCCACCCCCGACACCAGAAACGTGTAGCCATCTGGCGCAGCCTTGGC